>NZ_JASPFC010000028.1:0-34920 GCF_031296635.1 Actinomyces acetigenes | reverse complement strand
AGCGTGTCTGATATCGCTGAGGTGCTGGTCGGCTCCCAGAACGTCGAGGTTGCTGATGCTCAGCGGACGGAAGCCGGAGCATCCGACGCCCAACTGGACTCAGTCACTATCAAGTACGAAGACGAATCCTCTCGAACTGCACATCGATACGTTCCTCAGTCGGTTCGGATCAAGTCTCTTGGAGCTGAGCGTACAATTCTCCCCGGTGACGCTATCCTAGTAACAGCGGCAGATCAGTCTGTCAATGATGCCGTGAGGAAAGTTCTTGAAGAACTGAGCTTGACAGTCATCGAGATTCCCGGGGATGCGTCGGAAGCGACTATAAAACGTCTGACTTCCTCGGATCGTCTTCGCCGAGTGTCTACCGTCGTGGATCTATCCGTCCTGCGTCCGCACGCCGACATACTGTCCGAGGGTGACGCCTGGTGGCAAGATGTTGAAGGCCAGTACACAACCGTATTCAGCGTTGCTCAAGCAACCTATGAGACCCTGCAGTCACATGGAGAGCATGCGTCATGGATCTCGGTGACGTCCAGTGGTGGTATGTCAGGGATGGACTTGCGAACCGTCGGCGATCCTATCGGCGGACTGACCGCAGGATTTGTCAAGACCTTGGCTCTCGAACTGAGGCAGATGCATACTCGAATTGTCGACTTTGACGTGGTTGAGCCTAGTTCGTTGGCTGGTGCTCTCAGAACCGAGTTGACTCACAAGGCTGTGAATGAAGAAATCGAGATAGGCTATATTGAAGGAGATCGGTATACGGTACGCGTTCTTCCCGTGCCAGTATCGAGTTCTGACCGCGCAGTACGGCAGTCCCTTTCGACAGACTCTTGCGTTGTGATGTCTGGTGGTTCCCGTGGCATCGTCCGTGAGTGCGCGCTGGCTTTGGCAGAGCAGCGAAACATTCCAGTTGTCCTCCTTGGGCGCTCAGACCCCGACGATCCGGAGATGAAACCATGGTTGGCCTACAGTGACGAGGACTGGGCAAATGCCCGTGCTGAAGTGATGCGTCAGGGGAGAACTCGACGTCCGGAGGCAAGCGTCGCCGAGCTCTCCGACGAATACAGGAGAATCACTTACACTCGTCAGCTTGTCACTAATCTGGCCGACATTGAGTCTCGCACTGACAAGATTCACTACCTTGTATGCGACGTGTCTGATCCAGATCAGGTTGACAAGGCGATGGCCCAAGCTCGTAGCAGGTTCGGAAAGATCGGCGCCATTGTGCACGGAGCCGGCCTTGAGTCATTCGGTGCCATACCTCGTAAGTCTCTCAAGAAGACCGCCAAGGCTATAGCTGTGAAAGCCCGAGGTTTTCAGAACCTCCTGAGGGCCACAGCTGAAGATGATCTAAGCGCCTTTATATCCTTCGGATCTATTTCTGGGCGATTTGGTATGGACGGCCAGTCGGATTACACTGCCGGCGCCTCACTGCTGGCGCAGATGGCACACATCATGTCTCGGTCGCAGTCGCAAAATCCTCGTACCATCCCGTTCATCACCATGGAATGGACCGCTTGGGGCGAGGTAGGAATGGCGACTAATCCTGAAGTCGTTTCAGTTCAGGCAAACGAGCGTGGCATGACATATATGTCTGTCGCCGATGGAGTTCGCCACTTCATCGATGAGATAGAGCTTGGGACGGCGAATCCTGAAGTGCTCTACTTTGGGGAGCTTGGAAAAAATCGTCCTGCTGCTCAGGTGCCGGAGCTGACGAAGAGTGGCACGCAGCTGAGTGCGCTGATGGATAAGTCTGGAATGATTGTCAACCGGAGCTCGTTCCCCATGGTTGATTATGCTGAGACTACTGAGTCGGGGCTTCAAACGACTCGAGTCCTGTGGACTGAGCGTGATCGCTATCTTCCTGATCATCTGGTTAAAGGAACCGCAACCTTTCCTGGGGTGCTGCATTTCGAGACCCAGATTGAAACCGCGCTCCTGCTTGCTGGCGACCAGTATGCCGGAATTGAACTCGATCAACTTGATCTCCAGACATTCCTTAAATGCAGAGATCGGGATCGTGTGACGATCCATGTTGACGCTAAACGTGTGGATGAAAAGCGGATCGACACGGAATTGACTTCTGTATTCCGTACACCGGGCGGATATGTGCTCGATCCAAGAAGACCACAGTCGAGCGCTACATTCCGTCTCCTTGACGAGCCAGTATCAGCTAAAGAGCCTGTGCTTGACGTTGAGCATATCTTCGATGATGTGATCGGTGAGTTTGACATTGATAAGTACTATGCACTGACTGATAGCTTCATATCATTCGGGCCAACGTTCCGCTACCTGAATAGCGCCTTTCTTGTCGATGAGAACATAGTGGTCGGGGAACTTCAGATTCCGGGGATCCCAGGACTGTTCTCTGATGTCGCCGATCCGAACTTCCGGTGCAACCCGATTCTCGTTGACAATGTTGGAAGGTTCGCCCTGATGCGGCAGCTGTGGCGCAATGGCCAGTATGTTGTTCCGACGCAAATGAAGAATGCGCGAATGTATCGCTGCCCTCAGGTGCGCGAGCGTTGCTTCGGAAAGATGACTGTTCTCGAAGACTATGAGGATGGTTTTGACATGCGGCTCGATATCGTTGACGAAAACGGCTACCTGCTCTGCAGCGGCGAGCATATTCGCCTGACTGCGATCGGCAGCATGCCTGAACCTGCGGATATTCTTAGCAACACTACTTCTCCAAGGATCTGATTATGTCTATGTCATACTCTTCTCTTGCCGTTATTGGATTTGGATGCGATCTCCCTGGTGGTTCTAATGGTGCGGAGTCGTACTGGGACACCATTATTCAGGGGCGTAGTGGAATTAAAAGCGCGCGCGATCAGCGATGGAACTACAGTGGGTATCTAGATGCCGACCGCACTGCACCAGAGCGCACGTATTGTGGACTTGGGGGGCTGTTAGACGACTTTACTGTACGTCCCGGTAGGTGGTGCTCCTACGCAGCGGTTGAAAAACTCAATCGCACGCAAATGCTCATTCTAGATACAGCGATTCAGGCACTCGGCATGGCAGGGATGGTGCCGGGAGACAGCAGGCTGAAGGAAATTTCTCTCATTGTGGGAAACATGCTGGCCGACGAGGCGTACGATCATGAGGTTCTTGGCGAGATCGCCAGGCTCGCTCTCCAGGAGGCTGTTCCGGACCCTGAAGAACGTCGGCCCTACGAGGCCAGCCTCGATCATTCACTTCCGGTAGTGGATGCTAATGCCGATTCTGTCGGAGTGGTCCCGTCTGCTCTTGCGCATCCGGTCGCCACGTTACTTGGTTTGCAAGATAGGGCTCTTGTTGTCGATGGAGCTTGTGCATCCGGTTTGCTGGTCGTTGACGCGGCTGCTCGTTATCTACATGATCGTACCTCTCCTTTTGTTCTTGCCGTTGGGGCAATGGCGAACATGGCGATCACAGGAAACGTCAGCTTCTCCAAAATTGGTGGTCTCTCGGAAACTGACTCGACACCCTTGGATGAGAACGCTTCGGGGCTTGTTCCCGGCGAGGGTGCTGGAGCCGTGCTGCTGTGCCCGTTAGCCTATGCACTAGAGCATGGGATGACGGTATATGGAGTGATCCGTGGTAGCGCGACTCGTACTGATGGTCGTGGTAGGGCAATATATGCCCCTAACATGCGAGGCCAGGTGTCGGCCATGAGGCAGGCAATGGAGGGCGGTAACTTCGTTGCTGATGATATCGATCATATCGAGACGCATGCAACTGGAACAAAGGCGGGAGATACGGAGGAGCTGCTTTCTGTCAAGGAAATCGCTTCCGGTCGTTGCTCAGGTCCAGTATCTTTAGGGTCGGTTAAGTCACTTACGGGGCATGGTTTTCCGGCTGCAGGCATAGCCAATCTTGTTAAGGTTCTGCTTTGCATGCAGCATGAGTGCTTCGCGCCTGTTCATGGCGTGAAGACACCTCACAAGCTCATCAGGGAGAATCCCGACATTTTTGCTCTTCATCGAGAGTCTGCTACATGGCCTGTTAGTGATTCCCGGCCTCGTAGAGCGCTGGTCAATGCATTCGGTTTTGGTGGAGTGAACTCGTCGGTCTGCGTTGAGCAGTTTGATAAGCAGTACCACGCCAATCTCGTAAGAGCGGAGTCTGACGCTGTGCGGCCATCCGGGAACGGCCGAGCCGTAGCTATTGTCGCTACCGGGCGCTGTCAGGCGACTGCCATGGACAATGGTACACTTCTTGATGACGACATTGACTTCGACTGGCGCTATTTTAAGGTTCCTCCGGTCCTGGTTCCGCATATGGATGGCGCACAGCGTCTGGCCCTGGAGGCGACAAGGCGCTTGCTTGCTGAAAGGCAGATTGATCCGGATCGTTGTGGGATAGTGCTAGGGCAGCCTGCGGGTCTTGAGGTTCTCGCTCGTCGGTCGTTCAAGATCAGACTTCCTGAAGTTGTTTCAGCGCTGCGTTCCACTCAAAGTGTGGACAGTCGAGACATCGAAACCGTAGTCTCTGGTGTTGAAAAGATTGCCTCGTCTATTCCTGCAACAGTAGAGGCGTCTCTGCCGGGGTATATGGACAACATTGTTGCCGGCCGTCTTGCTAATGTCTTCGATGTTCGTGGGCCATCAATGGTCTTGGATGCCGGAGAAGCATCGTTTGCGGCGTCTGTTGACCTCGCGGCTCGCTATCTTGATGCAGGGGAGTGCGATCAGATGATCGTGGGTTCCGCTTTTGCGTCGAGGTTCCGTGTGCATCGAGCTGCAGGCTTGGCGTCTCAAGGCCGTAACGCTTCCGTTATGCTCGTGCGCTCTCTTGAGTGGGCGCGGAAGCATCCAGAGGAGGTCTTGGCTGTTGTTGAGGTGAAGACTGTTTCAGAGGTCGAACATGACGGAGGATTCAGTAACTCGGCGAATGCTGGTTGGGTGCTCGAGACGATGGCCACTCCTCAAAACGACTCCGGTTGGAGTGAGCAAGCTACTGTTGCTCAGTCAGGTCGGAAGTTTGGGTACAGCGTGGGCGTCTATGGCACAGTACTCTCATATGACGAGAAGTCGGATGGCGAATCGGCATCAATGTCGACGAGCTTGCACCTGGCGGCAGCCGACTCTCCTGAAGAAGGCTTGCGTCTGCTTTCCCGTCCCGCCGTGGCGAACGCAGACAAGGAGAATGGGTGTGGTCGTTTTCGGATGGCCGTCCTGGACTCCGATATGGAGCTGGCCGAGGTGATCTGGAGGTTCCTCGGTCAACGCGGTCGAGAAGAGGAACTCGTCCGCAAGTAGATCGAGTTTTGATCTACTCGTGCGGGGCTCTCGATCGCCTTAGTCGGGAGCCCCGCACACCCCGTTTCTTACCTGGATGGTTATCGATATCTTGCCATGAGGCGGTTATATCAACTTCGGCTTATTCCGCGAATGACGACGTCTAGAAGAATATTGTAGGCATCGTCGTCGAGTGTTGTTACGTGATCGGAAGAGCTTCGCGCAGCGGATTGGTGCTGCCATTCAATGAATATCGCACCTTGAACGCTGGCCCATATTGCTTCAGCTAGTTTTCTTGGGTCATCTTTGATGAAGACACCTGCCACTTGCCCGTACTGGACGATGTGGATGAGTTGTGTGAAAGCATCGTGAGCGGCAGGTCCCGGGCGAGTGACCCACATCAGTTCATAGGCTTGAGGGGTGGCCAGCATGAGTTGGCGAACGACGATGCCTGCTTGACGGAGGCGAGTTTTAGGATCTTGTTCTGCTATCTCGCGCAATCGACTGACCATGACGGAGAAGTGTTGCTCGGCAATAGCATCGAGGATGCCTTGCTTGTCCCCGAAGTGGTTGTAGATGCTGGCCGGCGACACGTGTGCCTGCGCTGCCACAGCGCGGATGGTTACCGCCTGCACGCCTTTGTTCTCCAGGAGGTCCGTGGCCGCCTGAACGACGGTGGGCACTAGTTTTTTTGAGGATGTGCGAGTGGTGCGGCTTGTCGGCTGTGAAGCCATGGGTCCCCCTTTTATGAGAACGACCTATGGTGAGGTGGGCGAATTGTTATGTTGCTCATGATACTCGGCGTCGAAGTCCAGCGTTGTTGGGCCTTTTGAGGCGCGTAACACGGCGGTCGTCGGGATGAGGGGCTGTCCGCTACCAGCCTGGCGTTCGTAGATGGAGGAGGTCGTTGTGGGGAGCGGTGTCCATGGTCGTTGGCGGGGCGCGCTTCTAGCCTCGAAGCATGAGCTACGACCTCCTGATCTTCGAGCCGGACTGCGCGACCGATGAGGACTTCCCCCGGTGGTGGGAGCAGGCGGTCGCTCAGTGGGATGAGCCGGGCGACTTCAGCACCATCGACGGCTCTACCCCGGCGATCAGGTCCATCTACCGCGACCTCATTCGTACCTTCCCACCGTTCAACGGCCCCGACGCACTGAGCGAGGAGGAGCTCGAGGAACGAGAGAATGAGGGGCTGCCGGTCGCCGACTACACCATCGGCGCCGACTACGTCTACATCAGCGTCGGCTGGTCGGACGCGAATGCGCTCGTCAAGACTGTCGGCCAGATGGCCTGGACGCAGCGGCTCGCGGTCGCCTACGTCAGTGAGGACAGCTCGATCGTCCGGCCGTAGGCGAGAGGGGCGACGCTGAGCCTCGAGCCTTCAACCCCGCTTCCGCCCCCACTGCCACAAAGTAGTACATGTAGAACCTTTGTCGTATTCTCATGTCATGAGTGCAGCGGGTGTGCCGGTTTCTCCGGGGAGCAGGACTGTTGGACTGCGGGAGGTCAATCAGCAGGCCGGACGGGTCTACCGTGAGGTCGAGTCCTCTGGTGTGCCTGTGACGGTCACCGACCGCGGCCGCCCGATCGCCCAGATCGTCCCGATCCGTGATGACGAGACCTGGTACGGGCGGATGGTCCGTGAGGGCAAGGTCCGTCGGGCTGCAGGCGACTGGGTGCTGCCCGCCAGGCGGTGGGGGACGCCTGAGGGCTTCGACCTGGAGCAGTTCCTCCTCGGTGAGCGCGAGGAGGACAGGTGATCTACCTCGATACCTCGGTGGCGCTGCTCTCCCTCCTCGGGCAGCCTGGAGCCGATGAGGCGGCGAGGCTCATCATGGATGCGCATGCCACCGAGGGGCTGATCTCCTCCTGTCTGCTCACGGTGGAGATGGCTCGGGCGGCGCATCGAGAGCACTTCGATATCCGCGTCGTCAATGAGTTCATCGCGGGGGTCGAGCTCGTCGAGAACGGCCCGGATGTCATTGAGCGCGCCAGCACCCTGACTGGTGAGCTGAAGTCTCTCGATGCCATTCACCTGGCGACTGCGACGCTGCTGGACAATCCTCGCCACCCTGTCACGGTGCTGACTCATGACGCCCGCCTGGCCGACGCCGCCCGGTCCCGAGGGCTGGGCGCGATCGACCCGTTGGGCTCATAGCACCTGATAGACCTCCTCGAAGGGCAGGCGCGGGTTGCGCTCCTGGTAGGCGTCCGGCCCCGGGTGGCCGACGTTGATGACCAGCAGCACCTCCACGTCCTGACCGGCGAAGAACTCGGTCGCCAACGCCTCGGCGTCGTCTCCGTTCATGGGGCCGGCTGCCAGCCCGACGGCGCGAATCGCCTGAATGACGTAGGCCGTCTGGATCAGTGCTGAGGCGCGCGCCCACCGCGCCCGCATCTCCGCCCCGCCTTCCTTCAGCAGACGCTGGTAGCGCTCGCCACGCGGGTGCAACCGCGGCAGGGACTCGGCGAAGGACCGGTCGGCTGCGCAGACGAGGGTGAGAGGCGCCCCTGCGGCCTGCTCGCGATTGCCGCGAGGAAGACAGGGCAGCAGGCGCTCCCGGGCTGCCGCCGACCGGACGGCTACTACCCGCAACGGCTGGGCGTTGACCGCCGTCGGCGCCCACTTGGCCAGCTCGTGGATCGCCCGCAGCTGGGCGTCCGTCACCGGTTCGTCGGTGAAGGTGTAGGCGGTGCGTGCCCCGCCGAACAGCAGCGAGGCATCGGACTCGGTCAGGACGGACTCGCCGGGCACGGGGCCCGGAACCGGAACGGGGGAGACGACTGCCATGCTCCGATTGAAGCACGTGCCGTCTCCCCCGGGGCGGGTGTGGTCCCGACAAGGCAGCCTTGCTGTTCTCCGCCCTTGCTCGCCTCGCCCTTCTGACTCCGGTCTCGCAGCGGGGCTCCGTCGCGCAGGCGATCTGTGCGGTGGAGAGTGTGTGCTGTGAGGGCCTGAGCCTTGCTGCTTGAGAAGTAGCCGTTCTTCTCAATGGAGGGTGAGGCTCCGGGCCGAGCCGCAGGGAATAAGGCAGGAAGTTATGGATGAGAATGCCGCTCCTGGTGCTCGGCCTGATTGTGGTGGTCGGTATCGCCTCCTTGTGTCCTGGTGCTGAGGTGGCGCGTCGGGCGCCGTCCGCAGTGAAGCGGTCGAGGACAAGGCAACCGAAGCCGGTGTTGCGAGAGTGTTGGTGCAAACGCTTATGCTCCCGCAACGTCTGGGCCAGGTGCGGGGAGTCGTTTCAGTGCAGGAGGAGAGGCAGGAAGGCGCTGAGGTTGTTGAGGCAGTGGATGCTCGCCGGGTAGAGCAGGTTGCGGTCGGTCTTGACATAGAGCAGCCCGCAGCTGAGCCCGAAGAAGGCGTGCGGGATGACGCTCAGTACCTCGGAGAGCGCGAACGAGTGCATGTGCAGCGCACCGAACAGAACGCTGGAGACGACAACAGCCACCCAGGTCGGCGCGAAGCGCTCGATGAGCCCAATGAGGAGCTGGCGGAAGAACATCTCCTCCGCAATTGGCCCCACGACCCCGAGCACGACGACGATGATGATCGGCGGGAACATCCGCGTGACTTCGCCAACGCTGGCGTCATTCTGCAGGGTTGCTCCGGACAGGCCGGCGAGGTTGAGCAGGGCCGAGGACGCCAGGCCGCCGATGAGCTCGATAACCAAGGTGGCGAGTCCGCCCACGATGAGAGTGAGGACGGCCCGCCGCTTACGGGCCGCTACCTGACGGGCGGCCTGGGCCAGCGGGTGGCGGAAGGCGACGCAGCCGACGGCGAAGAGAGCGATGTAGAGCGCGAGGCCGGTTGCGGGGCTGGCGTCCCCGGGGATGAGAAAGTGGCCGAGGTGGAGGGGGAAGAAGAAGGCGTAGAAGCTTGTGAAGATGACCAGCGCGACGGTGCTCAGTCGGTCGGGCCGGGTGCTCGCGGTCGGAGTCGAGACCGGAGCGGGGTCCGACGGCGCAGGATCTGGTGCCCCGGAGGCGACCGGTGTCTGCTGGGACAGGGACGTGCGGGAAGTGCTCATGGCCGGAAGTGTGGGGCGGCTGGCCCGCGAGCGGCGTCGCCCCGGCGACTGAGCCTCGGTGCGCCCCTCAGACCCTGGTTTGTCAGATTCCGGTTCGACTCCTAAGCCTCGCTGAGCTGCCTGAGCGCACGTGTAGCCGGCTGTTGTGGGGTTGGAAGACTGCGCACTAAGTGTAAAAATAAGGGACAATTGCCAAGCAGTCGTACTTCAATTTCTACCTCCAGTAACTGTGAAAAATGTGTGTATCAATCCGATTGCATTTTATGGCTGCGTGAGTTATTACTGCCCCTGGAGTGCTTCAATTCTATCGGCTAGCCGCCCACCATCCCTTCTCCTGACTCGAGGCTCTCGTGAACGTGCCCGTTTTGTCCCCTATTTCTCCCATATTTCCCCGTTCGTCTGTTTTATCAGTGTCTTCTTCGACGTCGAGGCGGCGGGGGCTGCTGAGGACCTCGGCTCCTGTGCTCCTTGCTCTGGTTCTTGGCGTCGGGCTCGCCGGCTGCGACGACGTGTCCAGCGCAGGCAGTGATGCTGCGTCGTCGGTTGCGCCGGCCGAGTCCCAGCAGGATACCGGTGGTGGCGACTCCGCCGACTCCGAGGAGGCGCCGGCCGAAGAGTCCAGTGAGGAGCCTGCTGCGGAGCCCACGGACGACTCGCGTGGGGGGAGCGGCTGGTTCGGTGGCTCGGATTCGGGGGAGGACTCCAAGTCAGGGGCGAACTCCGAGTCGGAGTCTCAGAAGAAGTCGGAGTCGACACCGGAGCCCCAGAAGGAGTTCTACGCTAACTGCAAGGCTGCGAAAGCGGCTGGCGCGGCGCCTTTGTACCGAGGTGATCCCGGATACAGCGAAGACCTGGATCGAGACGGAGACGGTATCGCCTGCGAAAAGTAAGGCCTGACTATTGCTGCGGAGAGCCGATGTCGGCTCTCGCTACTACGGATTTCATCTCCACGTGTCCTGTCATGCCGATTGCTATGCGCATGACGTGGCACAACACACTGTCTTTCACTTTTCCTATTCGAGGTTCTCATGAAGAATTCACTTGTTCATCCTGGATCTTTGCTGTCGGCCCGCGCTGGTGCCAGCCGGCTGGCCACGTTGATGTCGGCCCGTCAGAGGACGGTGGTGAGGTCGGCATCTGCGGCCCTGGCCATCGCGGTCTGCGGCGGACTGGCCGGGTGCGGGGTCCCGTCCGTGGCTGACGGTGCGGGCTCGCCGACACCGGCACCTTCGCCGACGGCGACTGCTTCGCCGTCACCTACTCCGACTCCGTCTCCCACTCCGACCCCGACACCGCGTCCCACCCCTACGCCGACGCCGTCGCCGATTCCGACGACGCAGGCCCCGACGACGCAGCCTCCGTTACAGCCTCTCATGCAGGAGTCCGAGCCAACACAAGAGTCGGAGCCGACACAGGAGGCGGAGCCGCAGGCCGGCGGTGGTGGGGTGGCTCCCGCACCTGCACCGGAGCAGAAGCAGGAGAGCACGTACTACCCCAACTGTAAGGCTGCGAGGGCAGCAGGCGCTGCTCCCTTGTACCAAGGTGAACCCGGCTATCGGTCTGGGCTGGATCGTGACGGGGATGGCATCGCCTGCGAGATCAAGTAAGGTCCCGTCGGTGCTCGCCGTCTAGAACGGTGGTGGTGCGAGAGTCTCCACCCGCTCCATGTGCGTCGCTCGCAACGTCCAGGCGTTGCGAGCGACGCACATCGGTTTGGGGTGGTGGCTGGTGGGACCGTGTGTGAGGCATGTGACGTTTGTTCACATCGTGCGAGTTGAGGTGGTGCGATGTGGGCGGAGGTCAACCATGTGCAGACGGGAGTTTGCAGCGCCTCCGAGTCTCGCGTGCCATGCAGGCGAACAGTGCCCACGACGACCAGGACTTCACCGACGCCGCCTCAGGCAACTGGGATTGTGACTGACCTGCGACTCCGTGTGATGGGATGGGTGCTTCGCAATGTGAGCGTCTCAGGCTGCAGGTCGATCTGCGCTTGAGGCTGCACGGACGGCGTCAGCTGCGGTTGGTGCCTGAACCTGTGTGGTCCAGGAACCGATGGCCACCTCCAGGCGACGCCGGCCCGGCAGGACGGCGACGGGCTCTCGCTGACCGTCCTTGGTTGTGCCGATGACGGTGAACCAAGCAGGTCGTCCGAGGCGGTGGAGTAGATCGGCGCCTTCCGGCTCGGCGGCGAGATGATCCATCACGACGTCGAGCGCCGCTCGCCAAGTCTGCATCTCAATCCCTGTCTCGGCGTGCGCGCGCAGGAGGTCGGCGACGAGCAGCATGACGTCGTCTCGGGCAGTCTCGTTCGTGGGGTGCCAGTGCTTGCCGATGACGGCGGCGAGGCGATCAGCGTGTTCAAGCACCGCCGCCTCGGCTTCAGTCGTGATGTCTCGCGGATAGATCATGGTGGGCTCCTCCAAGTATGGGAGTCCATTCTCTGGTGTTACATGTAGCTTGCTGGAAGCTTCGGGGTCTACCCGACTGTCTGCTCCTCTGCCTGGAGGAACTCTTTGAAGTGCTCGGCAAGACGGTCGCCATCAGGATGCATCTGTTTGGAGGCTGGCACATGCGTCAGGGAGCGGCCTTCAAATTTCAGTAAGCCTGTTTGCAGGTGGATAGTCTCGATGCGCTTTGCTCGTGTCGCCACGTGGATGCGGCGGTCGGCGTCGATGCCGAGGAGATGGCGGTCGTAGGCGGTGTGGTGGAGTCTGCACAGTGCCAAACCATTGCTGACCTCAGGGACGCCGGCTTCCTTGGAGTCGGCGATGATGTGTGAGGCTTCCAAGAGCTGTGCGTGCGGAAGATCGCAGACTGCGCAAGAGATCTGGTAGGCACTGAGTACGTACTCCCTGAAGTCGTGTTGGTGG
Organism: Actinomyces acetigenes; assembly: GCF_031296635.1. Lineage (NCBI taxonomy): Bacteria > Bacillati > Actinomycetota > Actinomycetes > Actinomycetales > Actinomycetaceae > Actinomyces > Actinomyces acetigenes. Next base: position 22,794 of record NZ_JASPFC010000028.1, on the reverse strand, counting down.
ATGCGCGCCTTCGTCCACCTTGAAACGTACTTCTTCTCAATTTGTCCAGAATCCTTGAGGCCTGAGGTGGCCGGTATTGTCTCATCGATGGCGATGATGAACTCTGCGTTGCGTTCGTCGATGTCGACGATGTAGGCGGGGAACCGAGCATAATAAAACAGTGTTGATGAGGTCGGCTTCACTCCCACCAGCCAGGCGAGAGGATAGTTCCGCTGCGCGGCTACCTTCATTGCGTCGTTCGCCCACTTCTTCGTATCTGAGAACTTGTAACGAAGTAACCCGCTGTCATCGATCCGATCGGCGTACGGCGCTTCTTTTCCGGGAGTGGGGGCTGCGGTCTTGAATGTCAGAGCGGCCTTAAATTTTTGCGGCTTCCAGATCCCTTGGGACTGATGGGTGAGGCGGAAGTGGTGGCCATGCCAGGCGAACCCATTCATTAACTCCCTATGGGTCAAGAGTTCGTGGCCACTCATCTGCTGGGCCTCAAACCACTGCATGGCGGCGAAGTGGGCATCTCGCTCCTCTGAAGGAGTAAAAATTTGCCGGTCCATGGTGGCATTCCTTATGAAATGAGCAGCTGAGATATGGGGTATGCCTGCCCGCGGTTGCAGGACACAAGGTGGAAGTATACCGCGCTGGAACGATGCTGAGTGATCTGGGTTTAGTTGGCAAGGGCCAGGGGTGGGGGCGTCCTCACCCGCTCCCACCCCTGGCTTTGATGGGCGGCGCCCGACTCGTACTCGCGGCGTCCCGATCCTCACGCATCCGCCCGCACCAGCCGGACGATGCCGGCCGTCTGGGCGGCCGTCGTCCAGGCCAGGATGATGAGCCCGGCAGAGGTGACGTCCGCCTGCGATGCGCCCGCCGCCAGCCAGATCTGGGCCGCCTGGCCCGGGAACCAGCGGGCGGCGTCGCCCAGGAACACGGCCAGCTGCGGCGCCAGAATCACCAGCACCACGGCCGCCGTCGACGCACCGATGACGCTGCGCAGCGCCGCACCGAGCCCGGCCGACAGCAGCAGCACCGCTGTCAGCCAGACCACGGTCCTCCCGGCCGCCCACAGCGCCGCCGTCGACATCGTCGGACACGCCGCCAGGCTCGCCCCGACCAGGACGCTCGCCGCCACCAGTCCCGTACCGGTCAGCACCATGAGTCGCGCCACCGCCAGCCGCCCCCGCGCCGGCGTCACCAGCAGACTCGTCACGCCCTGCGCCGTGGAGTGCTCGCCGCCTGCCGCGGCCACCCCGGCCGCCACGAAGCCGATCTGCACCGCCAGCGCCCATGTCGGAGCGACCTCCTCGAATCCGAAGCCCCGCCCATCCACCACGTTCTGCAGGACCGACATCACCGTGGCGACCGCAGCCGCGCCCGCCACCGCCGCCGACCACCACATCGCCGGCAGCGTCACCACCTTCACCAGCTCCGCGCGCAGCGCACGCCCCCAGGCCGTCGCCACCCCTGCGGCAGCCCTCACCCTGCTGGTCGCACCGGTCCCGCTCACGCGTCCCGCCTCATCCACACCCAGCAGCACACCGCCGCGCAACCGCCCGCCCACGCCGCACAGACGGCGGCCGCCATCGGGATCGACAGCAGCTCAACAAGCCGGTCGTAGTTGAGCGTCGTCGGGCTCGCAATGAGCCGCACCGCCGCCGTGTCCGGCAGGAACCGGGCCGCATCCGTAGACCTGATGAGCAGCACGCCCGGCGAGATCATCGTCGACATCGCGACGAGGACCGTCATCGACACCAGCGCGCTGCGCGTCGCCATCGCCAGCGCCATCGACGCCGTCGCCGAGAACACCCACCACGTCAGGATCCCCGTCAGCATCCACCACGGCACCGGCTCGAAGGGCACGCTCGACCCCAGCAGGTGCCGGCACAGCGCGAAAGTCCCCGCCCACGCCGTCGCCAGCAGCACCGTCGCAGCCCCCAGCACCACGAGCAGCTTCGCGGCCACCGACGCCCCGCGCCGCGGCTGCACCAGCATCGTCGTCGCCACCTGTCGCGGAGCGCCGGAAGCCCCACTCGTGCGCGGATCACTCGCGTACTCGCTGACCACAACACTGACCGCCAGCACCACGATCCCCGTCGTCCCCACGTACAGCCCGATGACGCCGACGTCGCCCAGCCGCGCCGGCGCGTCCGGGTCACCGGCCGCCAGACGCGCCGCCAGGTCATGATCCGTGTAGTACTCGATCAGGAGCGGCAGGACGATCGCCAGCGCCGCCCCCAGCCAGGCCCCCGGAAGGCCCACCGTCTTGCGCACCTCCGCCTTGAGGGAACGCACCAGTGCTATTGCCGTGCTCATGCTCGGCCCCCGTTCTGGTGCTGCGCCTGGCTGACTGTGCTGGCCCGACCGCCGGCCTCGCCTCCGGCCGGTGCTGTCAGCGAGAAGAACGCCTCCTCCAGGTTCGCGTAACCCGCCGCGACCTCCTCCAGCGTCCCGGCAGCCCGCACCCTCCCGCCGGCGATGACAACGACGTCGTCAGCCACCTCAGCCAGCTCGGCCAGAACATGACTGGACAGCAGGACCGTACCCCCGGCGTCGGCCCGATGTCGCAGCAGCATGCGGATCCACCGGATCCCCTCCGGGTCCAGGCCGTTGACCGGCTCATCGAGGACCAGCACCTCCGGGTCGCCCAGCAGCGCCGTCGCCAGCCCCAGCCGCTGCCCCATTCCCAGGGAGAAGGTGCGCACCCGCCGCCCAGCCGCATCACTCAGCCCGACGACGTCGAGCACCTCAGCCACCCGACGCCGACTGATACCCGCGCCCGAAGCCACCCAACCCAGGTGACCGCGGGCCGTGCGCGAGGGGTGCGCGCCCGAGCCGTCAAGCACCGCCCCCACCGTGCGCAGCGGCTCGCGCAGCTCGCGGTAGGGGCGACCGCCGATCAGCGCCCGCCCGCCGTCGACCCGGTCCAGACCCAGCAGGCACCGCAGGGTCGAGGACTTCCCGGCGCCGTTCGGGCCTACGAATCCGGTGACGCGGCCCGGACGGGCCTGCAGGCTCACGCCGTGAAGCACCTCCCGCGCCCCGTGCCGCTTGACGAGGTTCTCAATACTGATCATGGACCAACTCCAGCGCGTCGAACGACGGTGCGCATCGGCCGCCCAGCCGAGATCGTCCCATCTCCTCAGACCCAGGTCCGTCAGACCCAGGTTCGATGAAGCGCCCGAGCCGCCTTCCTAGACTGGCCGCGTGCCAGCCCCCGACGTCCCACCACGCCACTCGCCGCTCGGGCGCGCCATCACCGGGCTGACCGTGATTGTTCTTGGCCTGGGCACCCTGGTCGGCTACTCCCCGGATCCTTCTCAGCGCGCCCAGATGACGGTTCTGCTCGTCATGGCCGGGCTCGTCGCCGCCTCCCTGTGGCTGCGGCGGCGCGACCAGCGTGCCCACGAGCGGCGCCTGGCGCAGGAGACCGCCGCGCGCGCCGTCGCCGAGGACCGCCTCGTCATCGCCCGCGAACTGCACGACGCCGTCTCCGGCAACCTCGGCGCCATCACCGTGCGCTGCGCCGTGGCCCGGCGCCTCGAGACCACCCCCGACGGGCTGCGGACCGCACTTGACGACGTCGAGACCGCCTCCCGTGAGGCCACCGACGCGTTGCGGCGCATGCTCGCCGTCCTGCGCGACGAGAGCAGGCCCCCGACGCCCGGGGCCGTGGCGGCGGTTTCGACTGGAGCGCCGGGCGGGGCACCAGTACCTGAACCCGTCCCCGTCAACAGCCTCGCCGAGAGCCTTCGGGAACTGATCGGCAAGGCCCGCCGCACCGGCGTCACCGTCGATCTCGACGCCGATGCGTACACCGGCGCAGATGCGGACGTCGCCCAAGCCGCGACAAAGGCCGACGGTCTCCCGGCTCCGACGGCCCAGGCCGCTGCCCAGGTCGTGGCCGAGGCCCTGGCCAACACCGCCCGCCACGCCGGCCCCACGCGCGCCCGCGTGACCCTCCGCCGCGATCCGGGACGGCTGCGCATCGTCGTCGTTGACGACGGGCCCGCGACCGGCTGGGAGCCTCACCCCGGGGCCGGGCAAGGACTGCGCGGACTCCACGAGCGCCTGACCGCGCTCGGCGGGACCCTGGCCGCCGGCCCCCGCGTCGACGCCCCCGGCTTCACCATCGAAGCCATCCTGCCCATTACCACCGATGATGCGGCCCGGCCCACCGGCAGCACCCGACGCTCCGGAGACAGCCCACGACCGGGAAGCAGACCCGCTAATGAGTCACCGGATACCGATCCCAGGAGCGACAGGGGTAACCCATGACGGATCCCACCGATGCGCTGACCGACAAGACCGACGAGGCTCCTGACGCCCCCATCCGGGTCCTCATCGCCGAGGACCAGGCCCTCCTGCGCACCACCCTGGCCGCCCTGCTCGAGGCCGAACCCGGCATGAGCGTCGTTGGCCTGGCCGAGGACGGCGCCCGCGCGGTCGCCCTGGCCGCCGAGCTGCGCCCCGACGTCATCCTCATGGACATCCAGATGCCGGGCCTGACCGGTATCGAGGCCACCACCCGGATCTGCGCCGATCCGGCGCTCGCGGCCACGCGCGTCCTCATCCTGACCATGTTTGAGATCGACGACTACGTCCTGGGCGCTCTGCGCGCCGGCGCCTGCGGCTTCCTGCTCAAGGACACCGACCCGCAGTCCCTCGTCGACGCCGTGCGCACCGTCCATGAGGGGCAGTCGCTGCTCAGCCCCCAGGTGCTGGCCCGCCTCGTGGCCCGCATGCCGCGCACGGTGTCGGCCGGCGCCTCCCGTCGTAGTACCTGGGCCAGTGATATCGAGGCCCTCACGCCCCGTCAGCGCGAGGTCCTCCTGCTCATCGCCCGGGGCCTGTCCAACACTGAGATCGAGGTCGAGCTCGGTATCACCCGGGCCACCTGCCGCAGCCACATCACCGCGCTCCTGGCCCGCCTGGGCGCCCGCGACCGCGCCCAGCTCGTCATCACCGCCTACGAGGCCGGCCTCATCAGCCCCTGCTGAGGTCTGTCATGATGCGAAACTGAGGGTCTCGTTCGCTTGTCCTACCGTCGCATAGACTCGAGGCTACGAGGACGAGGCGTGAGAAGCAGTGACGTCAGGCTGGAGGGAGGGGAGGGGAAGATGCTCTCCAAGAGTGCGGTACGTAAGGCCGGCTCGGTGATGCGACGTAAGGCTGAGGGGAAGGCATCTCAGGAAGAGGTGGAGCGGGCGCTTGCCATCGTTAGCGCCTTTCGGGCCTCCTTCGCTGGCCCACTGGAGGCCGCAAGCGGCGAATTAGCAACTCTTCTGGAAGTCCACCAGATTCAGGGTGAAGTGAGTCAACGTCTCAAACGTATGCCTACGATCCTGGAGAAGATCACTTCCAGGGAGTCGAAGCTGGACCTGTCACGAATGCAGGACATTGGTGGTTGTCGCGTGGTGTTGTCTTCGAACGAAATCAGTGAGTTGCGTCGTTTGGAGGCATGTGTACGTGAGCGTTGGGCGGAGGCAGTGAGACGCACCTCGGACTACGTGGGCAGGCCGCGAGCATCGGGCTATCGAGCTGTGCACGTGGTTGTTGAGCAGGATCAACGGCTCATTGAGATTCAACTGCGTACTCAGCGCATGCATCAGTGGGCGCAACGCGTCGAAGGACTGAGTGCCGCTTTCGGTACCAACTATAAACAGGACGGAGAATCCTTGGTCCAGGAGTATGCGAGACTCACCGCAAAGATGTACATTGCTCTCGATTCCGGTGAGATTCCAGTTCATGAAGACCGGCAACAGTTCGAGCGTCTCAGTGCACTGATTGCTGAGGAACTGGCAGGACTTGGTAAGAATGTTGGACCCATGTTCGGAGGAGAGAGCATATGAGCGCCAGAACTGGTTCCATCCAGCAGTTCCTTCTCATCTACGACCGTAGGCGAGACGAGCTCTTGTCTCACGAGTCGTTCGGAGATGATGTTGTGGCCGCAACTACTGCGTACCGTGCCGCTGAGATCGAGTACCAGGATCGCCCTGAGATGGACATTGTGCTTGTCGGAGCTGAATCATTGGAGACGATTAAAGTCACGCACAGCACCTACTTCACCGGATCAGCCGCGCGCCTCCTTGATGAGATTCGCGCAGGTGTGAGTTGACCGCCGTGTACTGCGCCGCTTCCCTGATCGAGGGGTGGGTGTGAGGTCGTACCTTAGGACGTGAGGTCGAGGGGGAGGGGTACGACCTCGAGACCTACGGTACGACCTCGCGGAGACTGGCACCGCCCTGGTCGCCCCAATCGTCCCGGGCCCGCCTCGCCTCCGCTCCTTGAAGACCAGCCGGCGCTGCGCCACATAGCTGGCCACGTAGATGGCCCCGTCGCCGAGAATCTTGGCGATCCCCAGCGGGATCCCGACCGTGGTGAGCGCCTTGAGCACCAGGTAGCTGGCCGCCAGCAGGCTTACCGCCAGGATTACGTAGCGCACCGCCGTGCGCACCACGGTGCCGCGCCGCGCCCGGAAGACGCGGCGATTCATGAAGAAGTTCGCCGTCCCGGACACCAGCCGCGCCCCCACGACCGCCGCCAGCAGGCTGCCGGTCATCGCGAAGATGACCATGACACCCAGCCAGTCGATCCCGAAGCTCGCCAGCGACGCCCCCATGAACCGCAGCAGCGGAGCATAGATCCGCGCCGAGTCCTGCACCGGCCGGAAGTGGGAGGAGGTGTTGCCCGGCTCGTAGACCGTGGCGATCTCCACCTGTTCCACCACCATCCCCAGCTCGTGAGCGCGCAGCAGGGCGGAGAGCTCGTACTCGTAGCGGTCGCCGCGCACCTCCTGCAGCCAGGCCAGCTGCCCGGCGGGGTAGCCGCGCAGGCCCGTCTGGGTGTCGCCCAGCCTCCAGCCGGTCGCGCCCCGGAACAGCAGGGCGGTCACGTCGTTACCGATCCGGCTGCGCAGCGGCACCGGCCCGGTGAAGCGCCGCACACCCAGGGTCATGTGCCCGGTCTCGTGCACCCTTGCGGCCACGGCCTCAATGTCCGAGGGCGTGTGCTGCCCGTCGGCGTCGGCGCACACCACGTCCGCGTCGGGCCAGGTGGCGGCCGCGTGAGCCAGGCCCGTGCGCAGCGCCTGGCCCTTGCCCTGGTTGACCGGGTAGCTGACCACCTGGGCGCCGCGGGCGCGGGCGGCGGCGAAGAAGGGCGCGTACTGCGGCCCCGAGCCGTCATCAACAACCAGCACCGCGCAGTCCCGGCGCGCCCCGCGCAGGCGGGCCACGAGCACGGCCAGGCGCTCATCGGGCTTGTAGGCCGGGATGAGGACCACGAGCGCCACCGCCGCCCGGGGACGAGGCGTACCACCGGTCCGCGCCGCCGGGCGGTTGCCCGTCGTCCGGTTGCCCGTCTTCTGGTTGGCGGAGGTCCGGTTCGCGGGGGCGATGACCCGCGGCAGGATGCGCGGCGAGGTCGCCGCGGCCGTGCGGTTCCCGGCTGCCCGGCCCTGCGTCTGTCCCGCCCGGCGGGGCGCTTCGCCCACGATGATCCGCGCGGTCGCCTGCTCGCCGCCCGAGCGGCTCAGCCGCGTCGTCGGGTAGGACTGCGGGTACTGCTGGTAGGAGGAACGGCGCGTGACCGCCTGCGCGGTTGCCGGGGTCCTCGGGGTCTGGGCCGTGCCGGTGAGGTTGTCGGTGCCGCTCATCTCAGGCTCCGTTCGCGATGTAGAGGATGTCGGAGGTGTCGCGCTCGCCCCCGTTGGAGGGCTGGTTGATGATCGAGCCGTTGAAGTACATGGCCGACGAGCCGCCGCCGTCGATGTTGTAGGCGCAGGTGCACCCCAGGTCGGCCATGATCTGGGCGAGCTCGCTCATGGTCACGCCGCGCGAGTAGCCCTCGTTGCGGCCGTCGACGACGACGAGCTTGAGGTGGTTTGTCTCCACCCACCCCACGGCGGTGCGCGGCTGCTTGCCCTGGATGGAGTGGTTGCCGACGTTGGTGTCCACCTCGACCTGGTCGATGCCGGAGAGCACCTTGGAGCTGTTGACCAGCGCCGGCCCGAAGGACAGCGTGTTCCACACGCCCGCGTCCAGAAGTGTCTGGGCCTTGGTGGTGGTCTCGTCGTAGACCTCCACGCGCCCGTCGCTGTAGAAGGCCATGCCGTCGCGCGTGCCGCTGTCGCGGTAGATGACGCCGTTGCGGATGAGGATGCCGTCGCTGCGGAAGCCGTAGTAGTCGCCGTTGATGGCCAGGATCGCGTTGTGCTCGGAGGCCATCGTGCTGGGCTTGGCGACGATGTTGGTGCCGTAGGAGTTGTTGGCGAAGGCGCTGCGCAGGTCGGTGGCGTTGGTGAGCTTGACGTCGGCCACGTAGTAGGTGACGGTGTCGTTGCCCGAGCCGGTGGAGACCTGCTGGATCCCGATGGTCGTGTTGGATGAGGAGTAGGAGTTGTCCCCGACCGTCACGTTCGTGGCCGGGGTCGCGGAGGCGGCCGTGTTCTGCGCCTTGGCCTCCAGGGCGGTGACGTCGCCGACCTCCACGTGGTCGATGACGAAGCGGTTGAGCGCCCAGGCGCTGGTGCCGGTGGCGGCTAGCCCCAGGACGGCGGCGCCGCCCAGGAGGAAGCGGCGGCGCGGGTGCTTGCGGGACGTCGAGGAGCGGTCGCGCCGGCCGGAGTCGTGGTCCTGGCCGGGCTGGGGCGACTCGGGCGGGCTGAGGGTGTCGGAGCTGTGCATGACTCAACCGTGTCGGCGCCGTGTGTGCCGGGCGTAGGTTGACCTTGTGGGTCTCCTGTGAAGCCGCGGCGGGGCGTTGCCGCCCGAACATAGAGCCATCGCGATGGACACTCGAGCCGGTCCCGAGGCACAATGAGAGGGAGCCATCCGGCGGCTATCCGGGCGGCTCCCGAAGGGGCTCAGCCCCTCAGAAGCTGAATCAAGCTGATCAGGACTCCGACGGCGGTTGCGAGCGAGCCAACAATCTCGCACCATGTCGGGGTTCTGCGCTGTTCAGCATCCTTCCGTGCCGCATGCCGAAGACGGTCACGCATACCCCTTCACCTCCTTCCGGTGGATCGACACCCTGCTGAATCAAGCAGGAAGGTGCCAGGGCAGACCCGCCGTTGAAGGCCTCCCCACCTGCCACAGTCCTCCGACATCGCGCCGGTTGCCCAAGAGCCGGTCAGAACGACGTCGGGGAATGGCGGCGCGTCAGGCGTCAATACTCCCGGAGGGTGAGATCCCTGCGCGGAGATGGTCCCTGACGGAAAGAGAACTTGTCTTAGACACGTACTTGCGAGATCCCTGCGCGCAGATGGTCCCTGAAATCCTTCCAAGGGTTCTGGCCTGCGCCTACAGTGAAGGGACAGGGCGGGTGGCTGCTGCCCATCGTGAGAATCGGCGGCAAAGGAGGCGGTCGTATTGTCGGAACGGACTCTGCGCATCATCCGCATTGTGGTTGTGGTGCTCAACGTGATGGTGGCCGTTGTCTCCTTCCGGCGGGGAGACACCTTGGCCATGGTCATCGCCATCGCTCTTGCCGCGCTCTTCCTGATCCAGGTGATCCGCCCGACCTTCGGCAGCCGGAGCACCGAGCACGACGACCGCACGCCCCCGAGCTCATGAGCATCGTCGAGCTTGAGGCGTAGTGGGTGAGTGGCCGACGTCGGCTCGCTCGACCCGCGGCGACTCGTCGCGAGTGGCCCCTGTGCCAACCTCTACATACCTCCCGTAAGATTTGTATGACCTTACTAAAATTAGGTCACACAACTTGGCAAATTAACTGAGGTAGCCCTAAGGTCCTAGGTGATTCGTTCCGCCCTCGCGTCACCGAAGGACTCCTATGCGACGTCGTACCCTGCTCATGGCCCTCCCGCTCACCGCCGTCCTCGCCAGCTGCGGAGTCGCCTCCCGCGCCGGCAAGGGCTCCAGCACCGGCGCCTCCGCGGGCGCCTCCGGCGGCGGCTTCGAGGTCACCGACATCGTCGGCCGCAAGGTCACCTTCAGCGCCCAGCCCCAGAGAATCGTCCTGAGCGAGTCCCGCCACGTCTACTCCCTGGCCTTCCTCAACAAGACCAACCCCATCGACAAGGTGGTCGCCTGGGGCGAGGACCTCCAGACGGCCGCCCCCGACTTCTACGAGAAGGTCCTCTCCGTGGCCCCCAAGGCCGCCGAGCTGCCGAAGATCGGCAACATCGCCAAGGACGGCCTGCCCATCGAGACCCTGGTGAGCCACAAGCCCGACGTCTTCATCATGACCCTGGACGCCTACAACTCCGCCAAGGAGAAGGGCTACCTCGAGAAGCTGGACGGCCAGAAGATCACCTACGTCGTCACCGACTTCCGCCGCGACCCGGTGAAGAACACCGTCCCCTCGGTCACCCTCATGGGCGCCGTCTTCGACAAGCGCAAGGAGGCCGAGACCTTCGTCAACTTCTACAAGAAGCAGGTCGATCCCATCGTGGCCAAGGCGAAGTCCCTGTCCTCCAAGCCCACCACCTTCCTGTGGCGCGGCCCGGGCGTCAACGACCCCGGCGCCACCTACTCCACCGCGAACCTCGGTGCGATCGTCACCGCCACCGGCGGCACCAACATCGCCGACAGCCTCCTGTCCGGCGAGGAGGGCGTGCTCACTCCCGAGCAGGTCATTGCCTCCAACCCCAAGAACATCATCGCCACCGGCGGCGAGTGGCAGCAGCAGAAGATCAAGGACACCGCCCAGACCAGCTACGTCCACCTCGGCTACAAGGCCGACGAGGCCTCCGCCAAGGCCAGCCTGGAGCAGCTGAAGAATCAGCCCGGCTACGACCAGATCCAGGCCTTCACCGACCGGCACGTCTACGGCATCTACCACCAGTTCTACGACGCCCCCTACAACTTCATCGCCTACCTCACCTTCGCCAAGTGGCAGAACCCCGAGGCCTTCTCCGACATTGACCCCGCCAAGGTCTGGAAGGACTTCCACGAGCAGCACATGCCCTGGAAGGCCGAGGGCGTCTTCTTCGCCGCGATCTGATGGGGGACCCCCACGTCACGGCTCCTTCCGACGACGTCGCAGCGCACCAGTCCGATACCGGCTGGGTACCGGATGGTGCGGCGTCGACGACGAAGGCTGACGGGCCGACCGCCGGATCCATGGACACGGCGGCGTCGGCCTACGCCTCTTACCGCCGTCGAACCGCGCGGCGCGTTGCGATGCTCCTGGGGCTGGCCACGCTGCTCCTGGCGGTCTTCCTCGTGGCCCTCATGGTGGGGCCCCTGGGGTTCAGCCCGGCCCAGGTGCTCGGAGCCCTCTTCGACGCCGACTACGACCCGTGGGTCGCCAGCATCGTCATCAATCTGCGCCTGCCGCCGGCGCTGCTCGCGGTCCTGGTGGGCGGGGCACTGTCCCTGGCCGGCGTCCAGATGCAGACGATCCTCGACAACCCGCTGGCCGAGCCCTTCACCCTGGGGATCTCGGCGGCCTCGGCCCTGGGGGCGGCGCTGGCCATCGTCACGGGCCTCGTGCTGCCTGTGGCCACCGGCGCCACCCTGCCGATCGTGGCGATGACGGCGGGGCTGGCGGCCTCCCTCACCATCGCGATGGTCTCGAGGTTGCCCTCGGTGACCAAGGAGATGACGATCCTGCTGGGCATCGCCCTGGTCTTCAGCTGCCAGGCGCTCCTGGCGCTCGTGCAGTACCGGGCCTCCACCGAGAGCCTCCAGCAGATCGTCTTCTGGTCAATGGGCTCCCTCATGCGCGCCACCTGGCCGGCCGTGGCCACTGTCTCGGCGGCCCTACTCGTGGCCACGCCCGTCTTCTGGGTCAACGGCTGGCGGCTGACCGCCGTCACCCTGGGGGAGGCGCGGGCCGCAGCCATGGGCATCAACGTGGCTCGCCTGCGCGCGTGGACCCTGGTCGGTGTCTCGTTGCTGGCCGCCCTGTCCGTGGCCTTCGTTGGGATCATCGGATTCGTGGGGCTCGTGGGGCCGCACATGGCCCGCGGCCTGGTGGGGGAGGACCAGCGCTTCCTCGTGCCCGCCTCCATCCTGTGCGGCGCCACCCTGCTGACCGCGGCCCACACCGCCAGCCAGCTCATCGTGCCGGGTGTCGCCGTACCGGTCGGCATCCTGACCGCCCTGGTGGGTGTGCCGGTGTTCCTCACCATCATCTTCGGACGCCAGCGCTCGGCGGTCAGGAGCGGTTCATGAGCCTCATCCTGAATGACCTCACCTTCTCCTACGGCAGGCGGGCCGTCCTCAAGGGCGTCGACGCCACCTGGGAGACCGGCCAGACGGTCGGGCTGCTCGGCCCCAATGGCGCCGGCAAGTCCACTCTGGTCACCTGCGTGGCCCAGCTGCGCCGCCACCTGGGGGAGGTGACCTTCGCCGGGCGCCGGGGCCATGACCTGCGCGGCATGATCGGCTACATGCCGCAGGGCCTTCCCGGCGACGCCGCCCTGACCGCCCTGGAGTCGGTGCTCACCGCCTCGCGGCGCGGCATGACCTGGCACACGAGTCGGGCCGACATCGACCTGGCCTGGAGCGCCCTGGACGAGCTCGGGGTGGCCGAGCTGGCCGACCGCCCGCTGGGCCAGCTCTCCGGCGGGCAGCGCCAGCTCGTCGCCCTGGCCCAGACGCTCGTGCGCGAGCCCGGACTCATCCTGCTCGACGAGCCCACCTCCGCCCTCGACCTGCGCCGCCAGGTCTCGGTGCTCTCCCACGTGCGCCGGATCTGCCACCGGGACACCGGCCGCCTCGCCGTCGTCGCCCTGCACGACCTCAACCTGGCGGCCCGCTTCTGTGACCGCCTCGCCATCCTCGCCGGCGGGACGATCCGCGCCGAGGGGCCGCCCGCCGAGGTGCTCCAGCCCGACATCCTCGCCGAGGTCTACGGGCTGCGGGTGCGGATCGTGCCCGACGGCGACCACGTCATGGTCGCCCCCGAGGCCGAGCAGGGGCTTGAGCGGGGGCCGTCGCCGTCAGGCGCTCCGGCCTCGGATGAAGGGGATGATCCGGAGAACGATCCAGCCGAGCGCCAAGTGACCAAGGCTGGCTCCGGCCACGCCGAAGAGAACGGCGTCGGCCCCCCGTATCGCACAGACGGTGCCGAGGACGAGCCCCAGCCAGAGAACGACGGCTGCGGCGGACCACAGGCTGAGGAATCGATGGGTCCGGATGAAGGAACGCAGTATTCGCCGGCTACGGTTGGTGAATGCGCGCCGAAACGCCCGAATGCGTGAGTTGGCTGACTGATACGTGGGGATCGCCACCGGGATCAGCGGCAGAAGAAGGAGATTGCCGGGCAGGTTCATGGTCCTGACGAGGGGCAGGAACAGCATTGTCAGGATCGTGGCCCCCCACAACCCGAGGGACACGCTGTTGGCGAGCTTCATGAGGAAGGCATCGACCATGAGACGCGACGTCTCATAGTCGGAGGTCTGGGTCGTGTAGGCGGCGAGCGCCTTGGCGGCGTCGTGGTGGTTTCCGCGCTCATCGAGCATCCAGGACCGCAGGAGGAGGGCTTCGTCAAACATGGGGTCGAGTGCGAGCGTCTCCTGCAGGGCGGTCTCCGCAGCCTGCGGGTTGGACGTCATCTGCGCCACTGCCAGAAGCATGTGGTTGTCGGCCGAACCCGGTGAGAGCCTGACCGCCTCACGGGCATAAAACAGTGCCTCCTCCGTGCGCCCCATCTTGGTCAGCGCCGTGGACATCAGGGAGAGCAGCACATCGTCCTCGGGGGTCAGCTGCAGGGCCGTCCTCAGAGAAGGCTCCGCCTCCGGATCGCGGTCCTGGGAGATCAGGGCCTGAGCCAGAAGCCGGTGGGCGTCAGGATCATTCGGTTGCACCGCCAGGGCCTTGCGGGCCGCGGCCTCGGCGTCCCCGAAGCGGTCCATACGGATGTGGGTGAGCGCCATGACCTTGTACGTGATGCTGGCGTTGTCCGGGTAGCCGGCGAGCAGTTGAGCGAGAATCTGCATGGCTCGCTCGTACTGACCGACGTCGATGAGCCAGCCGGCCCGAGTGACCTCCTGGCTGTACGGGTCCTCGCTCATAACATGCGGTGCCGTTTCATCCACTCGCGCAGATCCGCGTACTCCCCGGAGGAATCGGCGTACTCGATGACGGTGCGAGCGGTCTCGAACCAGGGGCCGGTCGAGGGGCGGATCTCCTGGATGGCCGCGTACATGTCCTGCATGTTCATGAACCGAGGCTGGCCGGTGCGCACCGAGTCGATGAGCGCCTTCTCCGCAGCGGAGTCGCACACGTGTGACAGGTCCGCTCCGGTCAGCCCCTCGGTCATGCGTGCCAGGACCTGCAGGTCGATGCCCTCTACAGGGCGCTCGCGCAAGTGCGTGTGCAGAATGGCGGCGCGCGCCGGCTCATCCGGCGGCAGGACGAGCAGGGTCCGGTCCAGCCGCCCCGGACGACGCAGCGCCGGATCAATGTCCCAGGGGGTGTTGGTGGCGGCCAGGATGTAGACGCCCTCATTGTCGTTGCCGATGCCGTCGAGCTCTTCGAGGAGCTGGTTGACGACACTGCGCATACCCGAGTTGCGTGTGAGCGAGCGCTTGATCCCGAGGGCGTCGATCTCGTCGAGGAAGAGGACGCAGGGGGCGTGGTTGCGTGCCTTCTGGAAAATCCTGTGGAGGTTGTTCTCGGAGATACCCATGTAGTGGTCGAGGATGTCCGTGAGCGTCACCGACAAGAACCCGGCACTCATCTCGCCGGCGATGGCGCGGGCGATGAAGGTCTTCCCCGTCCCCGGCGGACCGTACAGGAGCAGGCCGCCGCGCAGGCTCTTGCCGTAGAGCCGGCGCAGCTCGGGATTGCGCATCGGGGCCAGGAAGGAGGCCTCGAGCCGGTTCTTGACCTCGACCATGCCGCCGACGTCGGCCAGGCAGATATCGGCCCGCTCCACCTCCCAGTCCCCCGGGGGACTGTAGTTGTCGATACTGACCAGGTGCGACTCGGAGAGAGCCGGGTCGGAGTCGGAGGACTTCTCGGAGGACTCGGAGGACACGAAAGGAGCGGCGGGTCCGCCGTCGAAGTCCTCCTCGGCCCGCCGCCAGTCGAAGTCCTTGGCGCCGTCCGACGTCGTTGGGTCGCGGGGCGCCGGAGCCTCTGGTGACTCGGGCGCTGGCGGGGTGGTGGCCTTAGTGGGTGCTGGTGAGGCCTGTGGGGTGCTGACTGGTGACGCGGCGCCGGGGGCTGGATCTGTCGCGGTCTCGGGTGTCGACTCGGCCCCAGTACTGGGCATGGACTCGGAAGCGTTCTCTGCCGCCGTGCTGAGTGCCGGCTCTGGTGTCGTGTTCGCTGGCGGGGTGCTGAGTGCCGGCCCTGGCTCCATCGTGGGCGCTGGAGCCTCTGGTGAGCTGGGTGCCGGCGGGGCGGCGGCCTCGGAGGGGAATGGTGAGTCTTGTGGGGCGTCGATTGGTGATGCGGCGCTGGGGGCCGATTCAGCCTCAGTGCTGGGCGCCGGTTCTGACGCGGCGCTGGGGGTCGGCTCTGCCTCGGCATGGGGCATGGGTTCGGGAGCCTCGTCCTCTGGCGCCGTGTTGAGTGCTGGCTCCGCCGGCTGCTCCACGGGTGGCTGCGCGGCCCGCGGTGAGAGTGCCCTGGTCATGATGGTGCGGGCACGCTCATCGGTGGGGGCGTACTGAAGGGCGACTGCGCAGTGGGTGACTGCTTCAGCGCTGCGGTCGGCCTGGACGAGGAGCTCGGCCAGATGGGTGCGCAGCCGGACGTCGTAGGGAGTGGCTTCTACGGCACGCGTCAGGGATTCAATCAGGGGATCGGTCACCCGGCCAGTCTAGAACTGGGAGCGGCAACAGGTATTGGCGTCACCGTGCGGAACTGTCCGTCCGCGCCGTGCACCGCATCACGGACGTGTGCACTGACGCCTCGGTCGGAAATCTCCGTACTCTCAGGCCATGACAGCTTCGCCGGCCGCCTCGCCCGACCACGGGCTGAGGACGGCCTTCCCCGCCACGCTTCTCATCGCCCTGGCCGCGCTCGCCGCCGTCGCACCTCTGGCCACCGACGCCTACCTGCCGGCCTTCGCCCAGATGGCCGACGACCTGGGTGTCTCCGCCTCCAGCGTTCAGCTGACGATGACCACTTTCCTTGTGGGTATCGCGCTCGGCCAGCTGGGCATCGGGGTCCTGTCCGACCGCGTCGGCCGGCGTCCCCTTCTGCTGTGGGGCGGCGTGCTCGCCCTGGCAGCCAGCGTTGGCGCCGCCCTGTCCCCGAGCCTGCCCGTTCTCCTGATCGCCCGCTTCTTCCAGGGGCTTGGGGGCGCGGCCGGCATGGTCCTGGGCCGGGCAGTCATCTCCGACCGCTCCCGCGGGATCACCGCCGCCCGGGCCCTCAGCGTCGTCATGGCGATTCAGGGCATCGCCCCGGTGGTGGCGCCGATTCTCGGGGGCGTGCTCGTCGAGCCCGTCGGGTGGCGCGGCATCCTGGGGGTCGTGGCCGCCTTCACCGGGCTGCTCGTGGTCATGGTCCTTCTCTGGGTACCCGAGTCCCTGCCCGCCGAGCAGCGACACGACGGCGGCCTACGGATGCTGCTCGACGGCATCCGCGAGCTGGCCCGCGATCACGTCCTCGTGCGTCTTCTGCTCATCAATGCCCTGTCCTTCGGGCTGCTCATGGCCTACCTGTCCGCGGCTCCCTTCGTGCTGCGCAACGTGCTGGGCATGGGAACGGTGGCCTATACGGCGGTCTTCGGGCTGTGCGGGACGACGGTCACGGTGACGATCGCGGTGGCGGCGTCTCTGGTACGCCGCTTCTCCCAGGCCCGCCAGGTGCGGGTCGGACTCATTGCGGGGCTGGTCGTCGACACGGTCTTCGCCGCGGTCTGCCTCATGTGGCTGCGCGAGCCGGTGGCCGGGCCGGAGCGGATGCCGCTGCTGGTGGCGGTTGTGGCGCTCTTCCTGGCGCACGTGGCCTGTCTGGGGCTGTCGATGGGCAACGCCCCCGCGCTCGCGCTCGACCGCACCGGCCGGTGGGCGGGAACCGGCTCCGCGCTGCTTGGTTTTCTGCAGTTCGTCGTCGGCGGACTTGTCAGCCCGCTGGTGGGGCTGACCGGGGAGGCCAGCGGCGTGGCCTTCGGCGTCGTCATCGTGGCCGTCGGTGTCATCGCGAACCTCCTGGCGGTCTTCGGTCTGCGCGAGAGGGGCGAGAAGCAGCGCCTGGCCGCCCAGGCGAGCGAGCGCCGACAGCAGCGCCTGGGCGGGTGAAGGCTCCGGTCAGCAGCACGCACTCGCTGAGCGCAGGCGCGTCGTCGGAAGAGGCAGCTCGATGGCACCGATGAGGTCCACGGACTTGGCGATGCCGGTGGCCGACAGGTCCTCCACCGCCCTGGCGAATGCCTCCACGCCGGTGCAGGCCTGTCGTCTCCGACGTGGCCTGATCTAGCTCAAGCCACGAGTGGCTGATAGCGCTGGCGGGCGGCCTCACCGGAGGTTCCGACCATATTTCCAATGGCTGCCCAGGACATCCCAGCGTCCCGAGCGCCTCTGATGGCTTCAAGGACATGTCGTTCGGCCTGGGCCTGTTCAGCAACTGCGTCTCGCAAGGCCGCTAATGCGGCCACGTCGACCTCATCGGCCTCGAATGGGTCGTAGTTCTCGAAGCGGGCGGCCAGCTCGTCGGCATGCGCCAGGATCTCGTCAACAGTACGGGGCATCGTCATCACCTCAGAAACTTCTCTCGGGCACGCATGGCGTGGACGATGACGATTGTGGTGATGCCTTGAATGTAGCCAATGAGGCTCATTCATAGGGCTAGCCGACGCTGGCATCTGCGCAGGTCACAGTACCTTCGATGAATACTGTGAATAAGCCTCAGTCTCGAGAACAAGGGCAGCGTGGTTGGCTCCCAGGAGCATGGTGAAACCATCTCCCATGTCCCAGGCCCGGATGGGGTGGTGATAGGCGTGAAGGATGTCGGCCTCGCTCAGGCCGTGCTTCAGCGCCGATCTGGCAATGATCGGATCGTCCACAGATCTAAGGTAACTTGTGATGCGCTGTGTGGTCGAGGGGTGTGGTCCCGGAGTGCCAGCCGGCGGCTGTTGCGGGAATGTGCGCCCGGTGGGCGTGCGGATGCCGCAGATGCCTTGGCTGAGGTCGGCGTCGAGCGGGGTGCTCATGCGTGCCGGGCTGGCGAACGCCGCCACACCGGTGCAGGCCTGTCGTTTCTGTGGACTGGTGTCACGATTGGCGACTTTTCCGGGGGTGGTACGGCATCTGCCGGCAACCTCGCAGAGGTGACTTGGGGCGTCGGTGCTGGTCAGGGCTGGTTGTGGGGAGGGGGAGTGTGGCGGGTCGAGGCTGGTCGACTCTGAAAAGTCGCCAATCGTGACACTTTCGGCGGTGTGCGGGGCTGGGTGGACTGATCGAGAACGTACTGACGAGGACTGCGTTCACAGAACTCGCGGGTGGGACCTCAGTCGTCTGCAGGAGAGCACAGTCCTCGCCGGGTATCGCAGTCCCCGGCACACAGCTGGGGTGCGCTGCTCTGACGCAGCGGAACCGTCCGCCACCCTGCCGTGAGCGGGTGCTTTACGTGGGCGGCGGCTCGCGCTGCCGCATCGTGTCGCAGGTCACTGCTGACTCCGGGAATGGACCGCAGCCCGCCAAGGTTGAGCCAGTCAGACTCAAGGTTGCATGCAGTCAAGTTGACAGAGCCTGACTCAATCACAATCCTGAGTGCATACGACTCAACCTGAAGGCGCCGGAACCTCCGGCCCTCACCTCAAACATCGACTGACCACAACTCAGCAAGCACAAGGAGTACATCACATGGCACGCGCTGTCGGTATCGACCTGGGTACCACCAACTCTGCTATCGCCGTCCTTGAGGGTGGCGAGCCCACCATCATCCCGAACGCCGAGGGCGGCCGCACCACCCCCTCCGTCGTCGCCTTCTCCAAGTCCGGCGAGATCCTCGTCGGCGAGATCGCCAAGCGTCAGGCGGTCACCAACGTCGACCGCACCATCTCCTCGGTCAAGCGCCACATGGGCACCGACTGGTCCGTGGAGATCGACGACAAGAAGTACACCGCCCAGGAGATCAGCGCCCGCATCCTGGCCAAGCTCAAGGCCGACGCCGAGGCCTACCTGGGCGAGCCCGTCACCAACGCGGTCATCACCGTCCCGGCCTACTTCAACGACGCCGAGCGCCAGGCCACCAAGGAGGCCGGCACCATCGCGGGCCTGACCGTGGACCGCATCGTCAACGAGCCCACCGCCGCGGCCCTGGCCTACGGCCTGGACAAGGGCAAGGAGGACGAGCTCATCCTCGTCTTCGACCTCGGTGGCGGTACCTTCGACGTCTCCCTGCTCGAGGTCGGCAAGGACGACGACGGCTTCTCCACCATCCAGGTGCGCGCCACCAACGGTGACAACCGCCTGGGCGGTGACGACTGGGACGCCCGCATCGTCGACTGGCTGGTCAAGCAGGTCAAGAGCAAGGACGGCGTGGACCTGTCCAAGGACAAGATCGCCATGCAGCGCCTCAAGGACGCCGCCGAGCAGGCCAAGAAGGAGCTGTCCTCGGCGACCTCCACGAACATCAACCTGCAGTACCTCTCCATGAGCGAGTCCGGCCCCATCCACCTCGATGAGAAGCTCACCCGCTCCAACTTCCAGGAGATGACCGCGGACCTGCTCGAGCGCACCAAGATCCCCTTCCACAACGTCATCAAGGACGCCGGGGTCAAGGTCTCCGACATCGACCACGTGGTCCTCGTGGGCGGCTCCACCCGTATGCCCGCCGTCGCCGACGTGGTGCGCGAGCTGACCGGCAAGGAGCCCAACAAGGGCGTCAACCCCGACGAGGTCGTCGCCGTCGGTGCGGCCCTCCAGGCCGGTGTCATCCAGGGCGACCGCAGCGACGTCCTGCTCATCGACGTCACGCCGCTGTCCCTGGGCATCGAGACCAAGGGCGGGGTCATGACCAAGCTCATCGAGCGCAACACGGCCATCCCGACCAAGCGCTCCGAGGTCTTCTCCACCGCCGAGGACAACCAGCCCTCCGTGCTCATCCAGGTCTACCAGGGCGAGCGCGAGTTCGCCCGGGACAACAAGCCGCTGGGCACCTTCGAGCTGACCGGCATCGCCCCGGCCCCCCGCGGCGTGCCCCAGATTGAGGTCTCCTTCGACATCGACGCCAACGGCATCGTCCACGTCTCGGCCAAGGACCGCGGCACCGGCAAGGAGCAGTCCATGACCATCTCCGGCGGCTCCGCCCTGCCCAAGGAGGACATCGACCGCATGGTCAAGGAGGCCGAGGCTCACGCCGAGGAGGACAAGAAGCGCCGCGAGGACGCCGAGACCCGCAACTCCGCCGAGCAGCAGGCCTACTCCATCGAGAAGCTTCTCAAGGACAACAAGGACAAGCTGCCCGAGGGCGTCCACTCCGAGGTCTCCGAGGCCGTCGCCGACCTCAAGAAGGCCCTCGAGGGTGACGACATCGAGCCGGTCAAGACCGCTCAGGAGAAGCTGAGCTCGGTGGCCCAGAAGGTCGGTGAGGCCCTCTACCAGGCCGACGCCGCCGCCCAGGCCGCGGGTGACGCCGCCTCCGCCGCCGGTGGCTCCACGTCCTCCGACGACGAGGACATTGTGGACGCCGAGATCGTTGACGAGGAGGACTCCAAGTGACCTCGGCGGGTCCCACCCCTGAGGACGAGGGCATCGACCCCGAGCTCCAGGCGGCCGTCGAGTCGGCCTTCGAGGAGGTGTCCGACGACGTCCGCGAGGAGCTCGCCCAGGGCGCGTCCGAGGGCGAGGCCGGCCAGGCCGACGCCGCCTCCGAGGAGGCGGCGGGGGAGGACCTCTTGGCCCAGGCTCAGGCCCAGGCCGCTCAGGCGGCCGACGACCTGGCCCGGACCCGGGCGGACCTCTACAACCTCCAGCAGGAGTACCAGGGGTTCGTGCGCCGCTCCCGTGAGGGCGCGGCCTCCCACCGGGACGCCGGTGCCGCCGGCGTCGTCGAGGCCCTCATCCCGGTCCTCGACGAGATCGAGCTGGCTCGCCAGCACGGCGACCTGACCGGCACCTTCGAGACCACGGCCGGCAAGCTCGAGACGATCCTGGCCGAGAAGTACTCCCTGGAGCGCTTCGGCGCCGTGGGCGAGGTCTTCGACCCCACGCTGCACGAGGCCCTCATGGCCACCGAGTCCAGCGAGGTCACCGAGCCCACCATCGCCGCGGTCCTCCAGCCCGGATACCGCCTGGGTGAGCGTGTCGTGCGCGCCGCCCGCGTCCAGGTCGCCAACCCGGCCTGATACCCACCGCACCACTCACCCCGGCCCGACGGCGGACCCGAGCCAGCAGCTCTGGCGGGCCTGAGTCCGCCGTCGGACCGACAGGTGCACCGGGACGCCCGAGGCCCCCGGGCCGAGGTGCCCCATCTTCAGCTTCAGTAAGGAAACCCCCACGATCACCCAGATAAGGAGGCGGTGACGCGACCATGGCCAGTCAGGACTGGATGACCAAGGACTTCTACGCGGTCCTCGGCGTGAGTAAGGACGCCGACGCCGCCGCAATCAAGAAGGCCTACCGCACGCTCGCAAAGAAGTACCACCCCGACCGCAACCCCGACGACGCCGCGGCGGCAGAGAAGTTCAAGGAGATCGGCGAGGCCTACGCCGTCCTGTCCGACGAGGCCGAGCGCAAGCAGTACGACGCGATCCGCTCCATGGCCGGAGGCGGCGCCCGCTTCCAGGCCGGAGGCCCGGGAGGGGCCGGCGGCGCCGGCTTCGAGGACATCCTCTCCTCCATGTTCGGCGGCCAGGGCGGCAGTGTCCGCTTCGAGACCGGCGGCTCCGCAGGCGAGCCCGACCTCGACGACCTGCTGCGCATGTTCGGCGGCACCCCCAGCCCCACCCGCTCCGGCGGCCGCCCCGGCCCCTTCGGCTTCGGCGGCTTCACCCCCCAGCCCCGCCCGCAGAAGGGCGCCGACGTCCTGACCTCGGCCGCGCTGGACCTGCGCGACGCCGTCGCCGGCACCACGGTGGAGCTCACCGCGGACGGACGCACCATGAAGGTCCGCATCCCGGCGGGCGTGCGCGACGGCCAGAAGATCCGCCTGCGCGGCAAGGGCCGAGCCGGCCTGAACGGCGGCGAGAACGGCGACATGGTGGTGACCATCAGCATCAAGAAGCACCCCGTGTACTCCGTTGACCCGGTCGACGGCACCAACCTGCGCATGGACCTGCCGGTCACCCTGCGCGAGGCGGCCCTGGGCGCCACGGTCGAGGTCCCCCTGCTCGACGGCGGAACCTCCAAGATCAAGATCAAGCCCGGCACCTCCTCGGGCACCGTCATGCGCCTGCGCGGCAAGGGCGCCACCACCCGCAAGAAGACCGGCGACCTGCTGGTGACCATCGAGGTGGCCGTCCCCAAGAAGCTCTCCAAGGCCGCCAAGGAGGCGCTCAACGCCTTCGACGAGGCCATGGGTGACACCGACCCGCGGGCCACCCTCATGGAGGAGGCGGCGACGTGAGCCGGCGCCAGGCCGGGCAGGGCCTAGGACACCTGGCCGACGACGCCGCCGAGCGCGCGGTCTACGTGGTCTCGGTGGCGGCCGAGCTTGCCGGGATGCACCCCCAGACCCTGCGCCAGTACGACCGGCTCGGACTGGTCAGCCCCGCCCGGACTAGCGGGCGGGGCCGGCGCTACTCCCACCGCGACGTCGAGCGTCTGCGCCGCATCCAGTCCCTGTCCCAGGAGGGTATCAACCTCGAGGGCATCCGCCGCATCCTCGCCCTGGAGGCCCGCGTGGAGGAGCTGGAGGCCGACAACGCCCGCATGCGCAGCCGCGAGGCCGTCGTCCAGCGGATCTTCGCGGCGGCCGCCGACGGCGAGGT
>NZ_JASPFC010000027.1:0-40307 GCF_031296635.1 Actinomyces acetigenes | reverse complement strand
AGCGCGAGGCCCTCGCCCAGGACCAGCGGCGCTGCCTGGAGGCGCGCGGGGCCTGGCCGAGCGTCACCGCCCGCGCCGCCGCACTCCTCGTGCGGGCCAAGGAGGCCGAGGACGCCTCCCAGGACATCGACACAGCCCGCACCGCCCTGGCCCAGGCCCGCAGCGCCCTGGCCGACCTGGCCTCCGCGCTGACAGAGGAGGGCTTCACCGATGCGGCCCAGGCAACGGCAGCCCTCATGGAACGCGGTGCCATCGAGGCCCTGACGGCCAGCGTGCGCGCCGCCGCCACCGCCCATGAACGGGTCCGCCTGGGCCTGGAGGACCCGCAGATCGCCGCCCTGAGCGGCCAGGAGGAGGACCTCCTCGAGGCCGCCACCGCCGAGCTCGCCCAGGCAGACGCCGCCGCCCGGCAGGCCGCCTCCGCTCAAGCGCGCGCCGCCGAGTCCCACGAGCACCTGCGCCGGGCCGTCGACGGCGTCGAGCAGGCGGCCACCGCCTATGAGGAGGCGGCCGGCTCCAGCGCCGACCTCATCCGGGTGGCGAGCCTCGCCCGCGGGGAGAACGAGGCCGGCACGCCCCTGGCCACGTGGGTGCTGCAGGCCCGCTTCGAGGAGGTCCTCGTCTTCGCCAACGAGCGCCTGTCCCAGATGTCCTCCGGACGCTACGAGCTCATCCGGGTCGCCGAGGAGACCAGCCAGCGCAAGCGCCGCAAAGGGCTCGGACTGGCCGTCGTCGACCACCTCGGAGACGAGCGCACCCGCGACCCCCGGACCCTCTCGGGCGGGGAGACCTTCTACGTCTCCCTGTCACTGGCCCTCGCCCTGGCCGACGTCGTCTCGGCCGAGTCCGGGGGCGTGAGCCTGGAGACCCTCTTCATCGACGAGGGCTTCGGCACCCTGGACGCCGACACCCTCCAGGCGGTCATGGCCCAGATCGACCACCTGCGCGCCGGCGGGCGCACCGTCGGCATCGTCTCCCACGTGGCCGAGCTGCGCGACCAGATCGCCGAGCGCATCGCAGTGCGGCGCGTCGCCTCGGGCGGATCCACCCTGAAGGTGACCGCCTGAGACGACGCGCCGCGAACGCATCCTGCTGGCCGGTGCCGACCCAGCGGCCGGCACAGGCCAGTGGCCCTAGAAGACGCTGCTGTTGGACTCGATCGTGATGGTGGGCTCACCACCGCCCTCCGGCAGCTCCACCTTCCCGGAGAAGGTGAACTTCGCCTTGCGGGGGGTGGGGTTCTTGTCGAAGGCCGACGGCTTGGGAGACCCGGAGATGATGATCTCGTCGGAGGTGAAAGACAGGTCATTGCTGTCCTTGGAGAACTCCACCTTCGTGGCGTCCTTCTCCACCGACAACGAGGTCATGTCCGAGGAGATCTGGAAGGGGCAGGGCTTATCCGTGTTCGTCGGGACAGTCGCGCAAGTCTTCGTCTGCTCCTTGACCTTCTCCAGTGCCTTGGTCTTGAGCTCGTCAGTGGGAGTGGCATCCACCGTCTGGGTGCCCACCGACTCCGCCTCCGCGCTCACACCCTCACCCGAAGGAATCAGCGTGAAGGAAGTCTCCTTGGCGGTGAGGTACTTGCTGACGGAGTCCGGCGCCGCCACCGGGTAGACACCCGGGTAGACGACCTGGGTCGAGCGATACCCACTCAACCCGTCTTTCCCCTTGGCCAGGTCGATGGCGACCCCTGCGACCTTCAGCCCCGGAAACGAGGAGGAGCTGAAGTCCGCGGAGACCACGAGAGGCTTATCCACCTTCCAGCTGTCCAGCCCGAAGGAGCCCGACGTCTTCGAGGCGGTGAAGTTGTACTCGAAGGCCTTCCCGTCCAAGGACAGGTGAGCCTTGATCGTGGCGGTGTCATCGGAGATGGTGGGCTTGTCGATCTTGGTGACCTTGATCCTCGCCTTGGCTGCCTTGAGGGCGTCGTCGGTCAGCAGCTTGCGCTGGTCGTTGGGGACACCGGGGTCCACCATCTTGGTGGCCTCAGAGGCCTTCCCCTCCGACAGGAGCGTCAGGTAGCTCTCGACCGCCTTGTCAGGGCCGCGCATGCCGTTGACGACGTTGAGCGCGACGACGCCGGCAACCACCAGCGCCACCACGACCCCGAAGACTGACAGTCCCAGAATGACCTTCTTGCGCGAGGCCGCACTCATCGGGGCGGGCTCGGGCAGCTCACCCGAAGCAGTCGCGCCCGCGGCAGCCACACCGCCGAAGCCGGGAGCCGGGGCCTGCGAAGCCGGCGTGGTCTCCACCCACTGGCCGGTCGCCGGGTCCATGGAGAAGACGGCACCGGTGGCCGGGTCCGTGGCGATGCTGGCCCCCGTAGCCGGGTCGGTGCTGTACGCCCACTGCTGGGCCGACGCCGTCGGACTCACGCCGGAGGTGCCCGCACGCCAGGCCGCGCTGGCCTTCTTCCCACCGGCCAGCTGCAGCACTGCCGGGAAGGAGGAGTAGACCCACAGGGGGAGCAGCTCCGCCAGCACCGAGATGATCGCCACCACGACCCCGAGCAGGAGGAAGGTCAGGGCGTTGGGCTGCATGCTCAAAGACATGTAGTGGCCGGCCCCGCCGCCCGAGGAGCGCATCGGGGTGTCAGCGCCTGAAAAACGCAACGGAAGCAGCCCGTAGAAGGCGATCGCCCCCAGGACCAGTGACACGAGCGGAAGCTGCCAGACGCGCTGCCACACGGCCCGCCCCGTACGGGCACGCCTGACGCCCACGCGCACCGCCGCCGCCGCGATGGCCACGATCATGGCCGCGAACAGCAGGATCGACCAGCTGCCGAACCAGGTCCAGGCGTAGGCGTCGCCGCCGTCCTTGCCACCCAAGGACGGCAGGAAGTAGGCCAGAGCCGCCGCAGCCTCACTCTTGTCCAAGGTGATACCTCCCAGGGACCCCACACCCAGGACGAGCAGCACCAGGTTCGGCAGGACAACCGGCAGCAGAAGAATCGAGGCCAGGTTCCACCCCTGGGTCAGCGCCGCAACGATGTAGGCCACGATGACGAAGACCCCCAGGACCACACCCAGTGCGGTGCTCAAGGCTCCCAGCTCACGACCGATCTGCACCACCGGGCTCGGCAGGCGCTCAAGCAGCGCCCCGCCACTGCGAGCCACCATCAGCGCCACGAAGACCACCACAGTCACCAACAGGATCGTCATCAGCGCTGAGGAGGAGACCGTCATGACCTTCAGGCCCATCATCTTGGCGGTCATGGAGAACGGAGCCGTCACCAAGCAGGCCACCAGCGCCACAGCCAGAGCCTCGGCTCCGGCCCGCGCCAGAGTCGGGACCAGAGGGGCCGCCGACCCGTCAACCGCGGCCCGGCGGCGCGCCAGCCAGAAGACCCCGATGCCAGCGGCGGTCAGCGCCCCCATGGGCAGCAGCGTGAAGGTCAGGGTGATGGTCTCGTACTCGTTCGACCCTGACATGACGAACTGCCCGCCCAGGCTCCAGCCCATAAGCAACGGCAGCGTGGAGAAGGTCGTCGGGAACATCTTCGTCGTGTCCATGGTCGACATGGCCACCATCGTGAGGATCGCGCTGATAGCTGCGGATCCAAGCACGATCGCCAGGCTCAGGGCCGTAGAGGTCAGGCCCGGGCCGCGGAACCAGGCGGTGAAGGTCTGCGCCAGGGGCGAGGGCTGAGCGGCCTGCCCGGGCTGCACGAACCCGCCTTGAGCCTGCGGCGCCGGCGCTCCAGGAGCGGGGGCGGCGATAGGGGGCGGCGGAGGAGCCTCGGCCGCGTTGGACACCTGGGGCGCAGGGACACTCGGCGGAGGCGGCACGGGCACAGCGGGGAAGCTACCGGTCTCCGGCCCCGACGTCATCGGGGGCGCAGGGACTGGAGCCTCACCAGTACCATACGAAGGGTCGGGAGGAAAACTGCTGTTGGACACAGGGCTGCCTTCGATAGAGAATCAAACACGGCAGTTCTACCCCATAGAAACCGGCCGCGCACCAGTTTCGTCACCCAGTCTTGACATGCGATCAGCACCGCCCGCGAATAAGCACTGACAGAGCCGCCCTCGGTGCGCCCAACGTCCCACCGCGTCCAAGGCTAGCCCTGGCCGCCGTCCGAGTCTCCCTCACCCTGCTGGCCGTCCCCGCCGTCCTGACCGCCACCGTCCTGGGAGCCACCGTCCTGGGAGCCGTCCTGCTGGCCCCCGGACTGGTCGGCCCCCTGCGAGTCCGTGTCCGACGGGGCGACGCCCTGCTCGGCGGCCTTGTCCTTGACCGTGTTGAGGATGCTGATGAGGTCGTCCCGTCCGGGGAAGGAGGCCCCGGACTCCAGGGCCTTGAGGGCCTGGTCGACGTTGCCGATCTTGATCTGACCGGAGAAGCTCTCCGCCTCGGCCAGGGTGTGCGTCTTGAGCACGCCCGCCCCGTAGTAGACGCCCGCTCCTGTGGCCACCAGGGGCAGGAACAGTGCCGCCAGGACCAACAGGACGGCAGGCCCCTTCGGCTTGGCTCTGGCCAGGGCCGAGCAGGACACGAGGAAGGCGAAGAAGGCCAGCACCGCGCCACCGCCGGCTGCGCCGATGGCGGCCCAGTTCGGTGTCCAGCTCCGAGTCGAGAGGATCTCGAAGACGTGCAGCGTGCTCAGCAGCGTGTAAGTCCCCCACCCCAGGGCTCCGCAGGCCACGAGCACCATGATCGTCCCCACCGGAAGGGCGGCGGTGCGACGGCGCTCAGGCGGACGCGGAAGCTGCACCGGGGGCTCCGGCTCGGGCTCGCTCCAGGTCCCCTGCACCGGCACCTGGGAGACCGTGCGCCTTACGGGCTCGGGGGTGACGTAGACCGGCTGGACCGGCTCGGCCGGGTAGACCGGCTGCGTCTCCATGGCCATCGTCTGCGGCGCCGCGGGCATGGGCTGAAGGACCTGCGTGTACTGGCTGCGCTGGTCCGGGGAGGCGGCCAGCTGCGGGGTCGACGTCGACGGCGGCAGGTACCCCCATCCTTCTCCCCCCGGCGGCATGGCGATGGCCTCCGTAGCCCCCGGCAGCGCCTCCATCTGGTCAAGGTCGATCCGCTCGGTGGGACGTCCGCGGTCAATGTGATCGGTACGGTCGACGGCCGCGTCCGCCTCTGCGTCGTCGTCGAACTGCGGTCCACGGGAGAGAGGACGAGACACGATGAGGCTCCTTGCCTGAAGGTACCGATGGGGTCGCTACGACCCCGAGGCTACGCCACCAGCGCCCTGGACACGAAGAGCCGACGGCCTTGCCGAGTGCGTCACAACGACAGCCCCCTGACGTGCATGCCCCACAGCACCGGATCGAGCACCCTGAACGGGGAGATACCTCGTTCGGTGAGCCGCCCCTTGTGCCGCGGAGACTCACCGACCGCAGACACGGCAAAGTGCCGATACTCATGGATCTGCCGGTTCGCCTTCGCCTGCTCAGCCAGGAGCGTCACCGACTTCTCTCCGATCAGCTGGAACAGAGACCTCACCTCTGCGTCCAGGAAATCGAGGTCGTCCATGAGCACCCTACCGGCGTCAGGCTCCTGCATACCAGCCAGAATCATGGTGTCATCCCGGTTGATGTGTGCCGCCGGGTTGGCCAGCGCCGGCGCCATCGGGCTCATCGCCTGGGGCAGCTGATGAAGGGAGTCGAACTTGGAGACCGTCAGGGCCAGGAGCGCCCGACCGGACTCCATGAGCCCCATGATCGCCGGCAGCACCTCCCCGGATCGCGCCCCCAGTCGCCCCTTATCGACGTCCGGAATGATGCCGGAGAGCACCTGACGCACCGAGTCCAGCAGAATCGGGTCGAAAAGGAAGATGACCAGGTCGGCTCGATCGTGGAAGCTGAACGCGGGCGGCCGACCAGTGAGATTCTCCATGTCCTCACCCGGAACATCACGCATCACGATATACAGACGCCCCGATCGAGCCCCTGAAACCTCCCAGATAAGAGGATCACTCTCGAAGGACGCCCCCACACCCAGCGGGTGGGTGCCCTCCATGGCCACATTCTCTTTGAACAGCGGCCGATAGTACATGGCATTGTAGGCATCGTGGGTGCGGCGCGTGTATGGCTGCACCGTGCACGCCCTCTCCTGCGCATACCGACGCAGCACATTGACCATGACGGCGATGTAAACAGATTTACCCGCCCCCCGCGCTCCCGTGATAGCCATGGTGAACACGTTGGCATCGCGCCAGCCCTGCGGAAGGTCTCGATGGCAGACACCGCAGATCTCCTGCACACACATCGACTGGCAACGCCGACACTTCACCGCGCTCGGAAGAACCTTGACGTCCTGCCTCAGAGTCTCCCGATAGAAAGGAGTACGATTCATCTCATAACCGGCGTAGGCAGAGGCCTGAGGATCCGGGACCTCAGCACACCCTCCGGTGCACCTCAGGAATATCTCGGACGGAGAGATCGGAGTGAAGCAGTACGGGCACGCAGAACTCATGATGACGTTCCAATCGACGCATTAGATGAAGCGGGCTGAGAGAGCCAGTCCAAAAGGGGGTCCATGGTGGCAAGGGTCTGCGAGGTGAAAGCCGCATCCTCCCGCAGAAGCTCGTTCCACGCATCACCATCGGGCACGAAGTAGGGCGCCCCGCTGTGGGGGGCGAGCGCACGAACGATCTCCGGACTGCCAAGGACAAGGCACTCGCAACGCCCCGCCTCCAAGGGAATATCAGTCACGACGATGCGCCTGCCCCGGGCATCGGGGTCCACCTGCACTGAGCCGACCCCGCCCATCCCCCTTGACGAGGCATCGACCGAGCCACCGACACTGAGGGAACGTACATGAGGTGCAGCGACGCCGAGAACCGCGTACAAGTCGGCCACAAAGTCCAGGAACGACTCCACGCGGGGCCGGTGCTGCACCATGGACGCGGAGGCATCAACGACGACCTCCGTGACCGTCGGCACCAAGGACGCCCCGGACTCCTGCCTGCGCTTGGCGCACCAGCCCCCCAGCCCGAGCGTCGCCGCACCTCCCTCACCTGGACGGACACGAATCGCCCCACCCTCCAGCGTGAGCTGGAGGAGGGGGGCACTGGCCTGGCCCGCCACCGGGATTGCCCTGATGAGGTAGGCGTGCTCCCCGCCGGCGGCGTCGAAGGACAGGTCGACGACGCAGTCGCCGGGGAAAGCCTCCTGGGATGACGCGTTGGCACGAACGATGACGGGCCGCTCAGCCGAGACCGCTCTTCCGGGGAACGCGACGGCATCGCGCGAAGCCCCGAGATACTTCGGAGCACTCGAGGTGCCCACGACCTCCAAGGTGGCGGGCACGGGAGCGACCAGACCGATCTCAAGAGCGCCTCGATTGCTCACCGAGAACTCTTTCCACTGCCCACTGGCGAGGATGTCAGGCATTGGCTTTCCTTTCCCACAGCAGTCTCAGTATCATCTCAGTATCCTCCGACGACTTCCGGAGCCACGCCCCGCAGCCGACAGCAGAGTCTTATCGACCCAGCGGCGCGCCCCGGCATCATTATTGAACAGGCCATAAAGAATCGGTCGTGACAGCTCGACCCCCCTAGCACCACCGCGAGCGATAACAGCACGAGCTGTCGCTAAAGCCGCGTCGTCCTTACCTGAGAACAGGGCGGAGGACTGCATTTCAACTCGCTCCAGCTGACTCACCTGCGCATCAACCAGGGCCCCCATGTCTTCGGACATGCGAACACCACTGCTGAAATAGAGGTTCCGAACCAGGGGCGGTATCAGTACCCCCAACCCGTTGTCCTCGTCGGCGACCAGGTACTCCGGGTGACGTTGGAGAATATCAGGAAGCTCCGTCATCACCTGCTCCAGCTGCTGATTTACCAACCGAACCTCGGGACCGTTGCCTTTCAAGACGACGTCCTCAAGAACGACGCGCCTGCCGCCCCAGACTCCGGCCAGCAGCACTCCCAGGGCCTTGATCATCGCCTGATGCACCGATTCGCGGCTGAGGTCTTGACGTTGAGCCGCCAGCGCACAGATGGCCATCAGGATGTTTCCAGCGTAGGTCAGGGCGGCATCGACGCCCAGCTTGCTCATCAGAGGCATCTTCCGGCTGAGCACGACCAGGCTCATGGCAGCAGAAGGGGAGAAACGGTGATCCAGCCTGGTAGTCAGGGAGTGATCGGTGAATCCGCGGCGGTTGAGGTAGGTCCGGGCCACCTTATCCACATTCTTCGAGTCATAGCTTCTGGCCAGGACCTCGGTGAAGATCTCGTGGAAGTTCTGACAACTATGAGGGAGGTGCTGCACCATGTCGGGCGTCGCCCGCTGTGACAGCGCCGTGACCACCGTGGGTTGAAGCCTGAAGAGGCCTCCCAGACGCTCCAGCGCGCGGCATGCCCGGCCGACGTCATTCCCACCAGCGGCAAGCCTCGTCAAAGCGACCTGGGCTTCAATCTGTACTCGATTTCCGGGCTCGTTGTCCTGGCTCAACCAGTCCAGGACCTCGGGACTGAGACTGGGCAGGACCCTCAGTCGCCCAGAGTGCTCCTCACTATCGAGCTGCCAGTTCACCCGGTCGGCCAGCATACTACGGGTGAGCGATATCGCCGGCACAGCAAGAATCTCACGCTGCTCACGAGAACCGTTGGCGGCCGGCTGCATCATGTCGGCGTCTCCTTGCAGGAGAACATCGCACGTCCTGTTTGAGACGTTGACGTGCTCGCGGAGCATGCGATCCAAGACGCGCAGGCCCCCCGCAGTTCCCGGCTGCTCGGCCTCGACACGCTCTTTGGCCTGCGCAAGTGCCGCATCGACCGTGGAGCGATGCTCCGGCATCCCGCTCCACTCACGCAGGCAACGGTTGGCCTGCTCGGAGACGGGGCGCTCGAGGTCGGTCAGCCACCGGACCTCACGGCACGCGGCATCGAGGTAGCGTTCACAGAGCCCGCTGACGAGTCCACTCACTGGCGCCCAGCGGGGAATCTGAGAGAGTCGCTCATACCAGGCGGCAGGGCTCCGCGTTGATGAGCCGAGTACGCGATCAGTCACCACGGCCGCGAGGTAGTCGTTACCGACCATGGACCTGGGATAGCACGACACGAGCTCAACCTCGATGAGCTCCGCCTCGTCCTGCGTGCGCGCCGCCACGTCCTGTGAAGAGCGCGGCGTCCCCTCCTGCTGAGGCTCGAGGAGCCCAGGATCGCAGGCCTCGGCCGCGGCCAGCGGCCACCCCGGGCTGAGATCGGAATGATCGGGCAGAAGGCTGAGGACGTCCTTCATCCCTTCGTAGGCGGCGACCCACGCTCCCAGGTCCTGACTCATCAAGGCCACCAGGCGTCCCCACGACGTCGTTGGCGCTGACTCGACGGCGCCGCTCTCGTTCGGGTCGATGACGATCAGGCCCGCCCGGGACTCCCCCATGTTCTCCAGGTCCTGTCTCGGGACGCAGGCCACGTCGATACGAGACTGCACGAGCATCTCGACGTCCGAGGGCGTCAGGATCCTCTGAAGGACGGAGTAGCTCAGGTACCGCCCGGTGGCTGGGGCACAGGTGCGCAGCAGCGCGCCGATCCACAGGGCGGCTTCATCGGTCGAGGACACTGCGAGGACCACGGTGTTCCTCCTGCTTGACCGGTCAGACGGGAGGCCATCCCATCGGGCACGGATCGCCTGGAGCAGCCCCGGCTCGAGAGCATCGGCCATGGCGACGAGGGCCGGGCTCCGTGAGCCGTCGGAGAGGAACTCGGCCACCGTGTCATCGTCGACGCTGGCGCCGGGTTGCAGCGACGCCGGGTCGGGCAGCTCCGCCTGCCTCACCTGCTCGGGCCCGAAGGGAGTCACCCATCCGAGTGATCTCCACAGGTCAATGGTCCGCAGGTCGGGCGCCGGTTCATGGTGCTTGACAAGCACCACATGAGTCATGGTGTTGGGCCGTCCCGTTGTGTCATTCCCCGCCGGGGCGGTGTGGACGAGTACCAGGCCCTTGTCCGTCGAGAACTGCGCCAGGCGTCGATCAGCTGCCGCCACCTCCTGCTCTGTGGGGAATCCGGACAGGGGCGTCACGGGGTTGAGGGTGGGGTCGATCAGCGTATACAGCGTGCTTGCATCGTCTTCACTCAGGCCGGGAGAGTGCGCCATTGTCTGCCACCCCGAGCGTTCTACCCCGTCAACGA
The DNA here is from genome assembly GCF_031296635.1 of Actinomyces acetigenes. Taxonomy (NCBI): domain Bacteria; kingdom Bacillati; phylum Actinomycetota; class Actinomycetes; order Actinomycetales; family Actinomycetaceae; genus Actinomyces; species Actinomyces acetigenes. The sequence continues at coordinate 30,211 of NZ_JASPFC010000027.1, read as the reverse complement.
CATGATCGACATTGGTGTAGAGAAGCTGCTCGCATCCCGACATCAAACCGACATTCGGATCAGAGTCGTCTCCCACGAGGGTCACCCCTTCTTGATGAGATCAGAGAGTGACGGATCGACCAGACCGAAGTGCTCGAGCGCCTGGTGCTTAGCCCCCTCGTCAATGGCGCTCAGCGGATAGGAGTCGACAACCAGCCTGAAGTATCCGGGGGGAAAGGCCGAGTGATCGAACCATAGCGACAGCGGCTGTCCGTTAGGCGGCACCAGAACGGACATTGCAGGCTCTTGGGGGTTGTCCTTGGTGGGGCGCTCCAGGAACAAGCCGACCCTCTGCCCGTCGGCGGCGTGAAGAGGAAGGTGCGAGGGGTTGTGCAGCAGCGTCAGCCCGATGGCTCCTGACTGGTCAGGAACCCCCCTGAGGGCCTCAACGGTGACCTCCACGACGGTATGCCCGAAACGCGCCACCGCTTGACGCATGAAACCGCCCATGACCTTCACGTCACCCGGCCACTTGAGAGAGTACTGGTAGGTCCACAATGAGGGAACCTCGATACTCACTGGGGGTGAGGAGATCTGGGTGCCGGACATGTAGGTGATCGCATTGAGGTAGAGGCACCCGCCGGGAGCGGGCAGGCCGTTCTTGATGACGCAGCCACCATCAGCCTGGTAGTCCTCATGGGTCACGGACATGAAAGGTGTTGTCGAGGCATCGAACGGGGCGTCCGGAGCCGTCATGCGCAGCTCCACAAGAGTCGCATCGCCCGGCCAGGTGAATGTCACCAGATCCCAGTTCAGACGCCGAGTCAGCGTGACGTTCTCGATGCTGGTGGCACGTTTGCGCTGGGCGGTCGTCCCGATCGTCACCTCCCCGTCACCGTGGAAGGTCACCGGGGTGAAGTAGATGGTGTCCCACTCGTGCCCATCAGGCCATGGAACTGCAGAGATCGTGCGCAGCTGTCGGGCGGGAGTGTCGAGCTCCTCGATGCCTGCGGCCGCGGTGATAGCCGCATCCTGGGGAAGGCCCGCGCTCGCCAGTGCCTCCTCGGGAACCGTGGCACGATCGGATGCCGCCGGGTCCACGGGGCTCTGAGTGCGGTAGACCGTCACGGAGGACTGAGACAGCTGGGTCCACGTGAGTCTCAGAGCCGTTCCGCGCGCCGGGTCGCCCCCTTCGTCGTCAGCGATGGCCAGGTCGACGATCTTCTCGCGCTCCACCTCGGGAGTGATCTGCTGGCGGATCGGCGTGGAGGTGTAGGTCTCCCCCGAGATCTGGGCCTCGACGGCGGCAACGTAGTTGTACTGCTTTCCCCCCACGAGATTCTCAGAGTCCTGAAACCCTGCTCCATTATTCGGGATCTCGCAGCTGAGCCAGGCGCTCCCGCGCAGATAACGCCCTACTGGTTGTTCCAGAGGAAGGCGGGCGGTACGCACCTTCACCGTGGCCCCGGGGGGAGCCACCGGAGGTTCCCAGGAGGCGTCAACGCACCGGGACTCGGAGTTGAAGCTCAGGGACCACTGCGCCACGGGGTGAACGACGACGCGACTGGCGACTCGCCGGCACTGCCCCAGATACTTCTCCTCATCGCCAAGGCGCTCGTAGCCCCATACGGTGACGAAGCGCACGGCCGTTGTCCACGGGGCCGAGTCCAGTGCGTTCAGACCCTCGGTGACAGCCGCCTCGTCGAAGTCATCCGGGCTATAGGGATCCTCCAGGTCCGAGATGACCACCCGATAGACCTCGGACTGTCCCGCGTCGGGCCAGGTGTAGCGCAGGCTGCCTCCGACGTCACTGACGGTGACCGGGACCCGCCCTCCTTCCTCAGGCCGGTCAAGATCCTCGCGAGAATAGTCGTAGGCGGGAAAGATCCAGTCGATCGTCTCCTCATCGGAAGGGGCCTGCGAGGCCTGGTCCGGCTGCGGCGTCGGCTCCTCATTGGTGGCCTCCTGCATGCCGTGCGCGTCAGGCGAGGGGGCGCCCTCGGGCAGAGGGTCACCGGCGTTGGCTCCCTGCTCCTCCAGCTGGACGCTGATCCCGTTCTTGGGGCCGAACCTCCTGTTGAGCATGAGCGCAACCGGCAGGGCCACGGTCATGGTCAGCTCATCGTTCCCGTCCAGCACGCGGTCGACGATCTCCTGAGGGGAGAAGACCGTTCCGCCGTCGACATCCTTGCCGGTGAGCATGAGGGACTTCCATGACGAGGCACGGAGGTTCTGCTTGACCTCCTCGGGTGCCTCGGTCATCCATTGCGTCATTGCATGCGTGAATTCACGAAAAGTGATAGCCATAATTGAGTGTCCTCAGGATCGGTATGTGAGGGGAGACAACGGGCTCAGTGACGCGGCCACGGTCGATGTGCTCGGGCGCGGCCCGTTGCCCACTAGTACTCGAGAGGACCGGACAAGGATTCCGGCCCTGTGGGCGTATCGCCCGGAGCCCCGTTGGAGGAGGAACCGGCGCCGGCCGGAGGCGCCGTCTGGTCCCGTCCGACGTTGAAGTAGTCCATCCCGGCGAGCGGGCCACTCGGGCTCTGGTCATGATCCGGGTAGATGAAGTCAGCCGGCGCAATCGGGTTCGTGGTTTCGACCAGCACCATCGTGGGAGACAACCCGTCATTCCACTGGCTGAGCCAGGACTGGTCGGGCACTGTCAGGGACTGCGGCCCTGAACGGGCCACCGGCCCGAGAACATCGAGCACCACTGATCGTGAGCCCCCGGTCGTCAGATCGTGGCAGTAGGCGGAGACCTGACGCCGCTCCCCTGAGGGAGTCACCACCGTGAGCCGGGGGTCGGGGCCCTGGTCCCCCGAGAGGATCGCCAGGCACTTCTGCCAGATATGACCCGCCTGGCCCGAGCGCACCCCCTTGGTCTGTAGACCCTGCGCCCAGTTGCTCAAGGCGCTTCCCGCCTCACCGGACTCCGCCGTCAGCACCAGCTGCCGGGTCGCAAGACGGTTGCGCTGCTCAGGGTCCAGGTCCGCGCCGATGCCGGCCCGCATCGTCTCCCAGGCCTGGGTGAGCCAGCCGACGGTGAAGACGCTGGTGCGCAAGGAGGCGGCGGCATCGGCGAGGTGCTCAGGCGAGGCTTCTGCCTCGACCCGCTGGATGGCCTCAGGAAGCGCAACCTTCTGCGAGGTTCGGTTAGGTCCTGTGTCACGTGCCCCGAGCGGGTCGTCCAAGAAGGCGGAGACGATCGTCGCCCAGCGCCTGAACTGTGAGTACGCGGCCCCCTGGGCGGCGAGGTCCTCCACCGCCAGACGGAGGTTCGCGGTGAGCAGGGGGATGCGCTGGTCGCGTTCCTCGATCCTGAACAGGATTCGGAAGACCTCACGCTGCTGCGACACGAAGGTTGATATCGACACGGCCAGCCACCCGATGATCGTCACGACCGCAAGGAGCGCGAAGTACAGCCAGCCAATGCGGCCCATGGCCTTGCTCACCACCAGGACCACCAGGACGATCGCGAGGACCAGCAGGAACAGACGCAGAATTCTGGCCAGCCTGCGCTGACGCTGCTCCAGCTCCCCGCCGGGCTCCTGCCCGAGAAGCGACTGGAGCTCGTGGGACAGGGCGACGACGTCGTTCCTGGTGGAGGTGAAGCAGCTGGAGAGAACGGCACCCAGGCGCGGGAGGAGGCGACGGCTGTTGTCGCCTCGCCACCGGTCTATCTCCGCAAGCCGGCGTGCTGCCTCTGGGGCCTGGGAGTGCTGGGACTGAGAGAGCTGCTGCAGATAGGTGCGGACGCGGTCGACCTCGAGCTGGTCCCAGGAGTGGAGCACGGTGCCGGCCGGCAGGTCACCCAGTGGCTCGGTGAGCTCGATGCGACTCTTCGGGCCGGGAGGCGCAGCGATGGCGTCACGCCGCGGCAGGTACCCCTCGTAGGCCTGGATGCCCAGCGACGAGTGGGCCGAGCCGTCCAGCAGGGCGATCGTTCCTGAGACCAGGTCCTGCCACAGGGCCCCGAAATCCCGTTGGACGGGTTGACCCGACCGCGGGAAGTCCGCGGGCAACGTGTCGCTGGCGCGCTTGGCGGCATCAGTCAGCTCGTTCCAGCCAACGGTCCGCCCGTTGGAGTCCACGCCTCCGACGACGACCTGCACCGCGGATCCTTCGCCGAAGACCGCCGACGCCACTCCGGAGGCTATCGAGGCCTTGGCGGCCCGCACACGACTGCGGAGCCATTCGCCAGGAGCTCCGATGAGCGCCTTGACCAGGAAGGAGAAGAAGAGCTTGAGCGCCTCGAGGACCCCCATGCGGCGCGCACCGGCGCGTTCGGGCATCGGCACCTGAGGACGCCTCAGCGAGTGGATGTGGCGGTCCTGCCAGGCCTGTGCCACAGCGGCGACCCTGGCCTCGGGATCCGCGTATGCCGGGACCCGGACACCGGTGTCGGCGCGGGTGGGTTGCGGGAAGCTCTCTCCGACCTCAGTGACCTGACGGCGCAGCTGGTCCTCCACGCTGTGGGCGTCAACGATACGGACGAAGCTGCGCACGACGTTGATGTCGTAGGAGACGTCTTCACGCTGTCCGTCATGCGGCGCTGCATTGACGGCCCCGCACAGACCGGCCTGCACCGCCAGACCGACCGCTGCTGCTCCCGGTATCGTCTCCGGCCTGGTCCACCACGGGATGGCGCTGTAGGCCGGATCGGAGGTGGACTCCGGGGAGAGCATGATCTTGCGCCAACCGATGCGCCCCAGCTCGGCGGCCAGCGGCTGCGCGGAGTAGGGGACCATGACCCGCAGGCTCTCCCGGCGCGCGTGCTGCGGCACCCCCAGGAGCTGATAGAACTGCTCCGCGCTGGCGGGCAGGGCGTCCTGAGCGGGATGCCCCACAGGAACGACGACGAGCAGCCGGACCGTTTCCAGGTCATGACGGTTGACGATCCGGGAGAAGGTGCTCACTGTCACCTGCCCGTGATCGGCCCACACGGCGACGGGGTCGTAGCGGTCCGCAGCCTTGTCCGGCTCGCCGTCGCTCTCGATCCAGGCGAAGGGAGCGAGCAGCCCGGCGGCGGACAGATCGACCAGCGCGGACAGAACAGGCCGTTGGCTCGGCGGAGCAACGAAGACCGATACAGACCGGGACTCGGCAGGCCCTGATGATTCCATGTCAGTACTCGATTCCGGATCCGAATGATGTCGGCGAGGCACCCAGGTCCGAGGCGGGCGGAGCTGAGGCGACAACGCCACGAACACGACTGAGCTCGTCGTGCATGTCCTGGGCGAGATCAATGGTCAAAGGCGTCGTCTCCACCAGGGAACGTCTGCGGTAGTTGGTGAAGTGCCCGGGTTCATCGGCCTTTCCAGGGCCAGGCAGGTAGTTCTGCTCCAGGTCGCCGAGGATCACGTCGCAGTAGCTCAAGAGCTTTTCGCGTCGAAGCTCGGGATCCGTGAGCTGATCGATTCCGGCGGCAGGAGTGAGACCGTCGACCTGTCCCCGTCCTAGGAGCGTTGATACGGCCTCGTCCACCGGGGTCGTCACCCCGAAGGCGATCTGCGGCTCGTTGACGGAGGCGTCGGCCCATCGGCGCAGCACCCGCCAGGGCCTGAAGGCCTGCAGACCGTCCTCGCCCACGCGCAGGTACGCCAGAAGGGATGACTCCAGCACCGCGGGCAGCCAGGCGTTGGCGGTGATCATTCGTGACGGCGGAGTGAGCATGGGAGCGGGGAAGGCCACCCACTCCTGCTCCTCGGTGTCCCAGACACGCACCGGCTGGGTGTCGGAGTGGCCGCCCCACGGCGCCCGTTCGATCCCGCCGGCCAGGGTGGCCGTCCACCAGCCACGCACCATGGTGAGGCGTTCTGCGTCACCGAAAGGCAGTCCTCCGCTGAGGGGACGTGCTCGCCTGAACCGCCAGAACGCGTCCCTGGCTCCCGCCGAGCTGTGGGCCCGGTCCCAGGACTCGCGCACGGAGCGCAGCAGGCCGGAGTACGCCACGGGAAGGGTGCGGGGGTAGGAGCCGAAGACGTCAATGCGGGCGACGTCCTCGTCCCCCAGGGCCTTGTCGACTCGGTCGTGCACCAGCTCACGATCGATGGTCGACTCCTGATCGAGGTAGTCGAGGAAGTCCTGGGCGACGCTCTGATTGCGCAGAGGGATGGGAGAGAAGGTGTATGCCAGCGCGGGCGTATCACCGTTGTGAAGAGAGCGGTAGGTCTCGGTGCTGATCTCCACCAGGGGCCGCGCCATCTCCAGTGTCCGTTTCAGGCCGGTGAGAACGGCCTGCGAGCGCTGGGACCGCTCATGCTCCCCCACCGTCTCGTCGGTGAGGAAGCTGCGCAGGGACTGGCTGCAGAAGACCTCGAAGGCCTCACCGCGTCGTGCGACGAACGCTCGGGCGCGGCCCAGGACCTCCGAGGGGCGCAGACGCAGCTCGTAGCGGGCGGGTGTGGGAAGGGCGCTTCCGGTGGCGCCCTGGAGGCCGGCGGGGACCCATGCGGTGGTCACGGTGAGCAGATCCTCCGGAGGCTTGTCCCCCGCCCCCTGCTCCCAGGTCCCGGAGATGACTTCCTGGACAGTACGGGAGTAGGCCTGGTGGAAGTCGCGTTCACCGCCGACGGCGTCGACGATGTGCTCCTCGAACCGTCCGGGATACTGTTCCACCGGCATGAGGACGACCTCGTTGTGGGCGGTGGCGAACCGCTGCGGCACGATGCTGCCGTCGGCCTGGCCGGGTTGAGGCTCCTGGGGCCATGCGCTGTAGACGTCCGTGGTGACGTCGGCGATGCCCTGCTGGCTGGCGCGGATCGCCCGCGCGTCCACGAGGACCTTGCGGGCGTCGTCCAGGACATCTTCCAGGGGCTTGACAGCTGAGGTCATCATGTCGCGCATCGCCGTGGCGAGGTGCGCGGCGGTTCGCGCGCTGAGCCAGTGGAATGCCGACTGCTGCAGCTCGGACTCGAGCTTGCCGGTCACTTCCCCGAGCCCTGCTCCACCGAGAACGGCCTTGCCCATGCCGCGCAGCTGGTTCAGGAGGGAGTCGGGGAAGGACAGGGGGTGCTGGGGCGCCAGATGCTCCATCGCCGCCACCCGGGGAATAAGTGTGTCCAGGACGCCCCCAGGCTGGCGCAGCCGCCCTAACAGATACAGGGCGTAGGGAAGTCCGAGGTCGGCGATCGCCTGCCGGGTGGTGGCCACGAGGCGGTCAGCCATCTCCTCGACTCGTTTGAGCGCGTAGTTGAGGCTGGCGCGCTCGAGCTCGGAGACGAAGGCCGACTCCTTGGAGGTGGTCAGCCACCGGTTCATCCCGTCAGCCCATTCGGTCACCGGCATTCCCTCGGCCTGGGGCCGTTGAGCCAGCACGGCCTTGACCGCGTCCTTGGCGTGGCCCCCCAGGACGGACTTGTTGACGGTCGAGGAGACCGTATCGCTCAGGAACCAGTCGATCGTGGCCTGGTCCACCGCCGAGCTTCCCGCCAGGACCGGGGAGCCGGAGGAGGTGGGAAGTCCCAGGCTGTGCAGCTCGCTGTCCTGACGATGCGCCCACAGGTCGGCAAGTCGCTGGGTGTCACCGGTGGTGTCGCCCACCAAACGGAATCCGTCCAGGCTGTGGTCGACGGAACGCCGAGCAATGCGTTGGGCGGCGTACTCGGCGTACCGGTCCCGCCCGGTGCTCAGCGACGCGTAGCCGAAGGAACCCCACGCCGTATCCGTGGGGTCCACTCCCCAGCTGGTCATGTCCCGACCCGGAATGGAGACCTGGTTGGCGATGTCGTAGGAGACATAGTCGTCGAAGGCCGACGACGAGATGTAGCGGGCCAGACCGCGCCCCATCCCCCGGAAGACGCCCTCAGTGGTCCCGTCCCCGAAGACCGCGCCGGAGCCCCCGGCGCGCAGGCCGATCGGGGTGACTCGCTTGAAGGCCCGTCCCGCCCGATTCGTCAGCCCGAGCGTCTCGTAGAGCCGCTGGTCGAGCGCGGCCGCGGCGCCGTCGGCCCCCGCCTGGGCGGCCACGATCTCCCCCAGCATGGCCAGGGTGTTGCCCGGCATGCCCGAGCGCATGTGCGCCGGCACCGAGGCGAAGGCCTCGGCGGTGTAGAGGAACACCGAGATGAGCTGGGGGTCGATCGCCGGCGTCGAGTTGACTCCGGCGATGAGGCGACACACATCCAGGGTCATGGACGCCCCAGACCCTCCAGCCATCGAGGAGACGACGAGCACCAGGGGCGGAGCGGTGGTGTCGGGGGCGGGGCCGGCTCCAGGCACCACCTGCGACACCAGGGCCGCCTGCTCCTGAGCCTTGGGGCTCACCATGCGCGCGAGAGCCGACTGCACGGCCTGTGAGATGTCACGCAGCCTCGTCAGAACGAGTAGACGACCGATCCCCCGGAACTGTCCGGCACCCACTGTCACGGGGAAGGCGACGTCCTTGGGTCGGCGGGGCATCCAGGTGGCCAGCTGTCGCAGCCCCTGACTGCCGTTACGTTGAACCGACTGGGTCAGAGCCTCGTCGACGACGCGGTACTCACCGTTGGCGACGCCGCAGGCCACATAGGAGCCTCCTTGGCGGCTCACCGAGGCCACGGCCTCGCCCTGCTCCTCCTGAAGGGGGGTGTCAACGTTGAGGAACTGCCAGCAGCCCGGTACCTCATCGATACCGTGGACGGCCAGGTCCGCGTGCAGCTGGTCCAGCATGTAGGACAGCGTTCTGGCGCCCGACCCACCGCATCCGACGACGAGGACCTTGTGCATGGTTCGATCGTTCCTTTCTGCCGGCCTTCGGCATTATATGAGTGGCTGTATCACCGCAGGTCACGGACTGATAACCACCATGATTCCGGTGCGCTCTCTGCGCAGGCGCGCCCCACTGACAGGACGCTATAACGTGGGGAGGGCGGCCGGAGGGTCCTGGGGGTCGGAGTTGGACGGGGGACGCTTCGTAGCCTCCTGCACCTCAGAGCTGGATGCCCCCTGAGACGGCGCGCCCGGGCTGGTCGGGAAGCCGGCGAAAGGACTGTCGTCGACGGGGTCAAGGGATCCGAAGCCACCCCCGGCGTCCGGCACCGACGTCCCCACCGTGGGCAGGGCCCCGGTCCGCCCCTCGGCTGCTGAGGTCGATGCCCCGGCCGGCTTGGTGGGAAGGATCGAGCTGACACGAGAGACAAGATGGGCGCGAGCATCGTCCACAACCTTGGCGAGGACGGCGTCGTCCAGTGAGGCTGCCAGCACGATCAGGGTCACCCGCCGCGCATCGTCCGCCTGCGACGGCTGGTCGGCAACCGCAATCCACTGGCCCCGGACCCCCAGGGGCACGACCGCCCGCCCCCCGCGTGATCCAGGGGTCGCCCCGGAGACCGATGGAGCATCCGGCTCGACGAGCTCAACCCGGGGGACTGCGGTAGGAGACAGTCCCATGATGGCGCGCAGGCGATAGCCGTCCATCTCAAAGGTGCGCGTACGGCCCCGAAGGGAGTACATCCTCATCCGTTGGGAGGGCAGCTCGATCCTGGGAGAGGTTCCGTCACTGGGAATGTCCACGACGGTCGTACCCACGACCAGTGACCCTGAGGGGATCACCGCCGACAGGTACTTGAGGAGGTAGAGGACTCCGATCGGGATCAGCACTCCGCACAGCAGCGCGATGATGAATGCCGTCCATGCGGTGCCGACGTTGAGCGGGCGGCGCATATCAGCTTTGAAGGGGACGGCGACGCTTTGGGGCTCTCCCTGGTTGTTCAGCGGAGCCACCGTGACGGTCACGGTCCCTGTCACCGCGCCGTTCGCGTGCTCCTGAGTCGCCAGCTTGACCGGCACGGTTCCCGTCTTCCCCTCCTCGACCTTGACGCACGTGTCCTTCGATGATGCCTGGGCCGAGAGCGTGACGGTTCCGGCTTCCTTCGGGGAGCCGGTGAGCGTGGTCTGACCGTCCCCGATCCAGACGCAGCCCGGGCCGGTGACCTTGAGGTCGGCGCTGGCCTCGGTCTGACCATCCATGCGACCGAAGTCGATCTGGTCGCCCAGGGTCGGATAGTTCGACGGCGGCGAGACAGTCACCGCGGTCGAGGCCAGCGATGGCGAGAGCGTGGTGCCTTTGACCGGTGAGCCGCTGGCGCTGGTGGCGTCGCCTGTTGTCACGGTGAGGCTGGTGGTCACGGTGCCGCTGCCTAGGGCGGCGTCCTTGGGAATCGTGATCCGTTGTGGCGTGGACAGTGAGGCCGGGTCGGTGCTCGTGAAGAGGGTGTGCTCCTTCCCCTTCGCATCCTTCAGCGACACGTTCAGGGAGACTGGACCGGTGAGATCGGAGGCAGGAACCTCAGGGCCTCCCACTCCGTCAACCAGCTTCAGGTCAGCGTTCGACACCGTCTCCCCTTGGCGCAGGGTCGTCTGCCCCAGGTTCTTCCAGGCCATCGACAACGGCGAGCTGAGGTGGAGATTGACATGAACCTCATGCCCTGCCGACGCTGCCCGCCTGTCGACGAAGACCAGGCGCCACTGCCCTGCCCATGCGGCGGCGTTGGCGGAGTCGAGGTCGATTCGTAGTGTCCGCCCTGTCATCCACTCGTACGAGACGCCTTGCTTGTTCTGCGGCCCACTGGAGTCCGATGTCATCACGATGGGCGTCTGAGAACCAGGTGCGTAGAGGTCGGCCTCCAGTCCTTGCGTATCCGAGGAGGCCAGAATGTGTACGCTGCGCAGCGACCGGTCCAGGACGAAGCTGGTCTCTCCGTCGGAGCACACGTCGCCCTGACAGATCTTGGTCGCGCTGCTGGAGACCGAGCGCCCCGGAGCAGAGATCGAGTCGAACGCCATGAGCAGCGAGTCGATATCCGTCACGGGATAGAACCCACCCGGAGGATCGGAGACATTGCCGCACGACTCAACGGAGTTTTTAGCGGCATTCGCCCCTCCACCCAACGTGATTCTCTTCATGAAATCGAAGTTGGAGTCTCCGCTGCTCAATCCAATGCCCAGCAACGTGATGTGGGAGGAACGCAGCTGGTCAGCGAGTCCGGTCGGCCGACACATGTCCTGCTTTCCTGCGGACTCGGCCGTCTTCACGCCCGACTCGTCAGTCAAGGCGGAGCCAGGGGCATAGGGCTTGGTGGTGCCGAACTCCTGCTGGGACTGCTCAGAGTCCCGCACATCGAGGTCGTAGGCGCCGTCCGAGAACCAGGCCACCGCCCGGCACTCTGAGCGGTCATGTCCCGCCAGGTCCTGACGCGCTCCCTCCAGAGCGGTCCAGTAGTCTGTGTCGTAGTCCTTGAGATTGTCCCCGGCCGCGGTGATCTGCTTGTCGACCTCAGCCAGGGAGCCTGAGTTGATCGTGACCCAGTCGCCCAGTGCGTGATAGTCGGAGGCGAATCCCGCGACCCTCACCTTCAACGTGGCCTTGGAGGAGTCGGCGAAGGCCGCAAGACGCTGTGCAAGGTACTTGCTCGCCTTGACTCTCGCCTTCTCCGGATCCGACTGCCGCAGGGAGCCTGACTGGTCCATCAGGAGGACCAACGACCCCTCGCCTTTACCTGAGAGGCAGGCTCCGAAGGCACTGAGAGGCCCAGGGGTCTGATCCTTCTGGGGTGCGGCGAGGGCCTGAGGAGCAGGAGACAGAGTGCCCCCTGCGAGCAGGAGGACCGTGACGCCCAGAACTGCCAGGACGTTGACGGCCAACCGCCTCATTCGATGGATCAGTTCACAGCAACTGTGACGCGGGTTCATATGCCACTCACATCCTACCCACGAACAAAGCGATTCTGACAGAGGTGGCCGCAATGGCCAGGAAGCATAGCAGCACCGACAGTCGGTACAGGAGCTGGGGGCGCGAAGAATAGAGATACCATGGGCTTGTCTGGCGCTTGGCGTTCTGAACAACAAAGACCGTAGCGGCCCCCAGTCCCACCAGTACCGCAAGCACCCAGCCGATGCCCGCCACAACCACGGACTCACATAGTGCGGACAGGGCGATCGCGACAACAGCCGCTGTCAAGGCGACGTAGAGGAGCCCTTCGGGGGCCTTGGTCACGTGGATCGAGGAGCTTTCGGAACGCCAGATCGAACCATCGGTCCCCGAACCGAACCCGACACCACTCCTCGTATCGGCGTCACTCGATCGGAGGCTGCCGGATGCCTCCTGTATCCCGCCTGCCCCCGAGGGCGAACCCCCCGTGCTGCTGACGTCCCCTGCGGAGGGCTGCTTCGTCCAGGAGCCCGCGCTAGGAACCTTCGGAATCTGCGCCATGATCGTTCATCATCCTCTCGTCTGCTGGACACCGCCGGAGCAGATCCACACCATCACGTTCGTGGTCCCGCGACACTTCTCACCGTCTTGAACACGATCAGGAAGCTCCTTCCTTGCCCTGGCGCAGCAGCTCGACAAGATCGTGGCGCCAGGACAGAGGAATCCCCATCGACTCCACCTTGGCAAGGACTGCATCGACACTCTCGGGGCGCACGTCGCCGGCATAGTGGCGAGCCTCGATGAAGGTGTTCCTCCGTAGCGCCTCGACTCCCGCATAGCCGGCAGAGCCTGCCGCGATCGCGGGCAGGACCACACCGCACAGGAGAACAATCGCGGCAACCGTCTTCGGCCTGGATCTCACGATCGCGATGATCGCCATGACGACGGCGACGAATGCCAGCAGAGCCCCCGTAATCACGGCGATGACCGCCTTCCAGCTGACGAGTGTCGCGCCATCGAACACGATGGCGAACACGCGGATCGATGTGAGGAGTGCGTAGACACCCCACCCGAGTAGGCAGCATCCGATGACGGTCAAGACAATACTGGCCGACATCGCCTTGCTGCGCCGAGCTGTCTTCACCGAGGGTTCAGGTGAGGACAGCTCAGCCTCAGCGCAAGGACTTCCCTGGAGCATCCGCAAGGAGGAATCGGCGGGGGGCTCAGACAATGACGGGAAGCTCATCCTCAGCTCCTCTCGACAGCGAAAGAAGCACAGTCGGCCCTCGCTGCACCATCAGCATTCCGGCCCTCACCGTCAGAAGAGCTCATAAGAGTTCCTGTTCAAGGTGAATCCTTTTCCTGTCCATTGATTCCAGCACTTCACACCGTCCTCACTGGATGAACATGCGTAGTTCCCGTCCGAGCTCTCGCTCGTCGTCCCATACTCCAGGGTTTGCATGTTCTCACCCTCATGTCCACCCAAGACGAGTCCGCACGCCACCGCAGCATTGTCCTTGCCGACACTCAGGGCGAACAGAGTTTCATCACAGTCCTGCTGGCCGTTGTCAGTATAGAAGCGTTCATTGATGAAGCAGTTCAGCTGACCATCCACGACCTCGCACACGATGTTCTTCGAGGGGGTTTGAAAGAGATCCGTGGTGATCGACCCCGCAGGCGCCGGGCTCGCCTTGTCCGGCGTCGCACTAGTCTCCGACCCGGAATGCGAGGAGCCGAGCTTATCGACGGCGTGGATGCAACCGTACATCAGCGCCATGACGATCACTGAGATGACGAGGCAACCCAGCGCCATCGCACCGCATGACGAGTTGGCGCGGGAATTTGCTCGCACAGGTGCTTGCTGCATCCCCTGAGGCGGGGCCTGCATCGACACCGGCGGCATCTGCTGGGTCTGGTGCGCCTGCACCGGAATCGTCTGGGTGGCCGCCTGCCGGGCCTGGTGCCGGCTCCATGCCTCCGCCGCCTCCTTGGATCCTCGTTCCTCGATGATCCACTGGCGCAGCCCCGGGGGGCACGAGGGGTTCATGACGATGAGGGTGTACAGCTCGGGATACAGGTCCGCCAGCTGCTCCAGCCTGTCTGCAGAGGTCTCTGGATCGCGAGCCTCAGCGGCTTCAGGAATCTCTCTCATATCGTTACCTCAACCGAACGATGACGCTCCGAGAGTCACCTACCCATTGGCATCTCTCAGAAATCGACACGGACTTCGTCGCCCCAAAAGTGATCACTGCCGTATGTGACGCACCAGCGACCTTCACGCAAGCGCAGCCACACCTGTCGACTAGTCTAAGAATACGTGCCACAAGTGCCTGGCAACCGAGAAGACCAGCGCGGGAATGCCAACCATCACAGCTAAACCAAACTTAACAATTTGTAGGAGCAAGGGAACAATCATCAGCACCATTAAGATAGTCGGCACTTCCCCTTTGAACCACACCGAGAAACGAAATGCGTTAAAAATAGGGTCCAAGAACGACAGCGCGCGCCACCCGAAGGGGAATCCGGCACCCATGCCGAAGAAGATCGCATAGCCGGCTAAATCGTCAAAGGACCTGGTCACAGCATAGAAAATTCCCATGCCGGCAAGCGCTCCCAGAATCATCATGACGGCATCGTTCATGATGCTGTGGGAGATCTCCGGTGTCATGTTCATGCGAGAGCGGAGGGTCTGACGTCCGACCGGCTGCGCGGATGGCGCCGCCCCTTCGGTGTACGCATAGGGATGCGTTGTCGGCGGCTGGTTCATGTAGTACTGCGACGAGTCTTCAGGGATACCGTTGGGGATCGTCATAGCGACAGTGTAGACGCCGCTACCTCCACGTGATGTCCTGTTGAGCAACTACCTTGTAGTCACCCCCGTGACACCGCCCTACCGTTGAAAGCTCGCCACCAGGCGCTTTCGATCCCCCTACTGCCTCACGTCAGGGTTGTGCTCGAAGAGGAGGCCTGGCTACTCAGCCGGTCGGTGCCCACGACTCCGGCCATCTCAGTGGCCCGGTCGGAGTGGTTGAGCAGGAAGAGGACGTCCCCACGCCGCTGGGCCTCGACGCCGTGGGCACGAGGAACCCAAGGCCCCTCCGAGAACCTCACGACCACCGCCCCTCGCACGGCAGCACCGTTACACCGTTACGACACGATGTCCTTGGCTGAGCGAACGGTCTTGACGATCTCATCACGCCAGGGAATCGGGACGCCCAGGCCCTCGACCTTGCCAAGCACCGTGTCGACCTGCTCGGGCTCCACCCTCCCCGCGTACTTCAGAGCCTGATCCATCGTGTGGTCCTTCAGCGCCGAGGTGCCGTAGTGACCACCGGCCGTCATCGCGGCGGCGGGGAGAACCAGTGACGCTAGGACCAGGACAGCCGCCATGGTCCTGGGGCGGGTCCTGACCATTGCGACGATGGAGATGACGACAGCAACGAAAGCCAGGAAGGCACCGGTCACCACCACCGCGACGGACGGCCAGCTGATCAGCCTGGCCCCTTGGAAGATCACGTCGAATACACGGATCGAGGCGAGGAAGGCGTACGAGCCCACCCCCAGAAGCGCACAGGCCAGGGCCACCATGACGATACCCGCCCAGAGTGCCCGGGAGCGCCGGGGCTCAGGAGACGTGGTGACGGCTGTTCCCGGTGCGAGCCGCGCAGACATGTCAGGGGCGACCCTCTCCCCTTCTTCCGAGCCAGTGACCTGAGAGCCTGCAAGAGGCAAAGGCGATAACGACGGTGGGGAGGAAGCAGACATGGGACGCTCTTTCGGAGGTGAGGACACGTCGAACCTGAACGGTGCCGACGACGTGAGTGTGGCGTTCCTTCGGCTTGCGAGGAATGGAAAGGCCTCCCCATGAAACAGCGTCGGGGAAGCTCTAACGCACCACGAGCGCCGAGCGCGGGGGCACGATCACGTGGCCCGTGCAGGACCCACCGGTCAGCAGGTCGGTGCCCACGACTCCGGCCACCTCAGCGGCCCGGTCGCAGTGGTTGAGCAGGAAGAGGACGCTGCCGCGCCGCTGGGCCTCGACGCCGTCGGGCAGGTCGGTGACCACGGGTCGCAGCCGGGCGTGCGCGCACACCAGTGTCAGCAGGGCGGCCCGGCTGAGGGCGTCGAGGTCGGCGGCCACGTACCAGCCCGCTCCTGCGCCTTCAGCCACCCGCCGGGTGATGGCGGGCCGCCCGGCCAGGTCCGCTCCCCCACCGCGGCCGTCGAAGACCGCGACGACCTCGACCGCCTGGCGGCCCTGCCCGGCCTGAGTATCCTCGGCTGCCTCCTTAGGCGTCTCATCGATACGGAGCTCCTCGGCCCAGCCGCCGGCTCTCAGGTCGGGAGTGGGCGTCCCCATCCGGTCCAGGACCCGGCGCAGGGGCTCGCTGACGGCCTCCAGTCCCGTCCAGGTCTCTGCACCGGGTGTCCCGACGGCGCGGCTGAGACGGTTGACGAGCGCGTCTCGGGGATCAGGCTGCTGGACCTGACCGGTCAGGGCGGCGTGATCGGTGACCCGCACCCCCAGCAGCGGCCGCAGGGAGCCCAGGTAACCGCCCAGGACAGCACCAGCGTTGGCGTCAACGACCCCGGTGGGGCCGGTCACGATGACCTGGGCGCCCGCGGCGACCGCTTGCTCCAGGTGCCCAGCGAGCTCGGGGCGGTCGATGAACACAGCGGGAACGATGATGAGGCGATAGCCCTCCAGTCTCCGGCCCACCGGGACGATGTCGGTGGCGATCCCGGCCTCCCACAGGCTGCGGTGCCAGGCGCGGGCCGCCTCGAAGCGCTCGCCGACCTCGACCGGACCGATGGCGGTGCTCAGGGCCCACTGGCTCTCCCAGTCCAGGACGAGGGCCGCCTCAGCCGGCACCGGCTCACCCAGGACCGGCCCGAGGCGTTTGAGCGCCTGCCCGGTACTCACCGTCTCCTCCCAGGTGCGGCTGTCGCACCCGGCGTGGGGGACCATGCCGGAGTGGAAGGTCTCGGCGCCCTGGCGGGACTGGCGCCACTGGAACTGCAGGATGCCGTCGGCGCCGTGGGCCACACGGGCCAGGGACCACAGGAGGAGCTGACCGGGGCGCTTGGGCGAGTTGCGCCTGCGCCACTGGACGGCGCTGGGCGCCTGCTCCATGAGGATCCAGGGGCGCCCTCCGGCCAGGCCCCGCATGAGGTCACCGGCCCAGGCGACCTCGTGGGCGGCGGCCGGGTCGGCGGGGTCGGGGTAGGAGTCGTCGGAGACGATGTCGAGGGCCTCGGCCCAGCGCCAGTAGTCGGTGGCCGGGAAGTCGCCCATGAAGTTGGTGGTCACCGGCCGCGTTGAGCGCTCCCGCAGGATGCGGGCCTCGGCCTCCATGAGGCTGCGCAGCTGGTGGTCGCTGAAGCGCCTCCAGTCCAGCATCTGGGCGGGGTTGGGGAAGGTGGGCATGGCTGCCGGCGGGGTGACCTGCTCCAGGCTCGCGTAGCGCTGGGACCAGAAGTCGGTGCCCCAGGCGGCGTTGAGGCACTCGACGTCGCCGTAGCGCTCACCCAGCCAGTCCCGGAAGGCCCGGGCGCAGGCGGGGCAGAAGCACTCGGCGGTGTGGCAGCCGTACTCGTTGCCGATGTGCCACATGACGACACCCGGGTGGTCGCCCAGGCGTTCGGCCAGCGCCGCGGCCAGGGCGGCGGAGCGCTCCCGGTAGACGGCCGAGCTGGGGCAGTACTGCTGGCGCGAGCCCAGGCCCAGGCGCACGCCGTCGGCGTTCATCGGCAGGGACTCGGGGTGGTCGGTGGCCATCCAGGCGGGCGGGGAGGCGGTGGCGGTGGCCAGGTCGACGGCGATGCCGGCCTCGTGGAGACGGTCGATGATCTCCACCAGCCAGTCGAGCTCGTAGACGCCCTCGCGCGGCTCGAGGCGCGCCCAGGAGAAGATCCCAAGGGAGACCAGGTTGACGCCGGCCTCGGCCATGAGCTCGAGGTCCTCGGCGAAGGTGGCCTCATCCCACTGCTCGGGGTTGTAGTCGCCGCCGTAGGCGGGGCTGGTCAGTCCCAGCAGCTCGTGCGGGGCGCGGCGGGGCGTGGCGGCACCCGGTGCCTGCTCGGGCCGGGTCGTGGAGGCTGAGGGCGAGGGGATCGTCATGGGACGATTCTCTCCCACCTCTGCCCCGCCCTGTGCATCGCGGGCACCCGGGTCGACGGGGCCGGGCGGGCTCAGCTGATGGTCGAGTGCGAGCTCGTCAGCCAGGCAATCGGCACAGTGGTGAGGAAGAGACCCTGCCACTCGCGCTCCCACAGCAGGGCGATGTCACCGCTGGGCAGCTGGGCCATGCACTGGTAGACGTAATGGCGCGGGTTGACGACCCGATTGTGGGGCCAGGTAGCGCCGTCGTCGTAGCTCAGGCGCAGGACGCCGCAGCCGCGGAAGGGCAGCATCCGCGAGGCGTTGGCGAAGACGATCCCCCGGCCGGCCGCACCCTTGACGCCGTCAGTGACGCCATCGCCCTCCCCGGCCGCTGCACCCTCCAGGCCAGTGACGGCGATGGCGTTGGGCTGGGAGAAGATTTCGGGGAGCTGCTCGTCGTAGTCGACCTCCCCCCAGGTGACGCCCCCGTCGTGGGACACGGCGTGGGCGACCCTGCCCGAGGGGTGCTGGTTGCGTGCCCACACGTGCACGGCACCGTCGGCTCCTTCGACGAGGACGGACTCGTACAGGCTGGCCCGCTCATCGGCCAGGTCCCGGGAGTGGACGACGGCGCCCAGCACCTCGCGTCCGTCATTGGGTGAGGCCCCCAGGGTCCAGGTGGTTCCGCCGTCGTCGGAGTAGATGGCGGCGCAGGACAGGTAGCCGGTCCCGCCGGCCTCGTGGCTGTAGTAGACGGGGGCGAGGATGCGTCCGGCGTACTCCGGCGCGGTCAGCTGGATGGCGTTGCCGGGGCCGGTACCCAGGAAGCACATCCAGTCGGCCTTGACCTGGGCGGTGATGTCGATCGGCTCGGACCAGGTGGCGCCGTCGTCGTCGGAGGTGATCATGAGCAGGTGGGAGCCGCGGTGCTGGAAGAGGCAGTTCTCGGGGGCCTGCTCGTGGGCGAGGTAGATGCTGCCGGCCGCCCGGCCGCCCAGGAGCACGTCACCGGCGCGCGCCCCGGCGGCATCGTCGTCGCTAACGACGACGCGGTAGTCGGTGGCCTCGCCCGCGGCGGTGCGGACGCTGCCGTCGGGCTCGACGGCGAAGAGCTCGCCGGCGCGGTTGTGCAGCACGCGGCGCCCCTGTTCATCGAAGCCGGTGCCGACGGTCGCGTTGGGCTGGCCGATGCCGCCGGGGAACTGGTCGACCAGGCAGATGACGCGTCCGGTGGAGCGGTCCTGGACCAGGACGGAGTCGATGAGGCTGGCGCCCAGCGCCCCGGTGCCCGGGAGGCTGAGCAGGGTGCGCATCTCCTCCCAGGTGGCACCGCCGTCGAGGCTGCGGCGCATGACGAGGTTGATGTCGTTGGGGGCGTCGTTGGGGATGGAGACGCGTTGGTCGGCGCCGGCCAGGATGACACCGCTGTCCAGGGTGAGCAGGGAGGGGATCCGGTAGGACCGGGCGCCGTGGTAGCCGGTGTCGAACAGGGCGCGCGTAGGCAGCGGGGCGGCTGCGGCCAGACGCTTGACCTGGGCGTCGGTGAGGGCGGCGTCGTAGATCATGGCGGTCTGCGCCTCGCCGAAGAGGCGCCTGCCATCCAGGTCGGCGCCCACGACGACGCGTGTCACCGGCGCGATGTCGGCCAGGAAGGCGCTGCCGGGGACCAGGGCGACCTGGTAGCCGTCGACGTGGATCTCCACCGCTCCGCGCCCCGAGGTGACCACGACGTCGTGCCAGGTCCCGTCGTCCCAGTGGCCCGGGGCCCGCGCCTCGATGAGGGGCTCGGTCTCGGGTGAGTCCTCGCCGGGAAGCACCCGGTAGCTCAGGCCTCCCGCGTCGATGTCGAGGTGCAGGGTACCGCCCTGGCCGCTCGCGGCGATGATGGTACCGGCCTGGCCGCGGCCGCGGGTGCGCAGCAGCGCCCGGATGGAGCCGGTGGCCAGGGCGCCGGTGCGGCGGGCGTCGCGGGCGGAGAGCTCACTGGCCGCGAACTGGACCAGCGGGGTGGCAGCCAGGGACTGGGCCATGACGGCGCGGTCGCTGAGCGGCTCGTCCCAGGCGGCCAGGCGGGTGACCGTGGCGATGCCGTCGGGGTCGATGCGCACATCGGTCAGCCCGATCTGGGAGAGGAAAGCGGTCAGCGTCGTGGAGAAGCACGCGTAGCCGTCGGCGTAGAGGTGGGTGCCGGTCTCGTTGACGGTGACGGCGATCGTGTGGGGGCGGCCGTCGTCCAGGCCCAGGGCGTCCTCGGCGTCGAGTACCCGCCGCTGGATGTCGCTCTCTCCCCCCGCTCCGGGGCTCTCCTCCGGCAGGCCGACCGCACCGAGGACCTGCTCGCCGTCGAGGCGGCCTGCGCGAAGCGACAGCGTGATCCGCCCGTTGGTGCCGGTGAACGCGATGAGGGTGGCGTCGGCGCGGGCGGCGACATCGAGAAGAATCGTGCCGCGCCCGCAGGCGGCCAGGGCAGCGACGTCCTGCTCGCTGAGGCTCAGGGGGGAGGTCTCGGATCCAATGAGATCGAAGAGCATGGGGAGGTCCTTCGTGCCGGCATCAGCGCTCCACCGGCGTTGCACGACCGGCAGTGCCGTGCGCGACGGTGCGCCACCACACATCCAGTCATATGATGTCTGACGTATCGCGCACTGTAGCACGATCCCTGAACCTCAAGGAGACCACATGCCCGCCACCTCAGAGAATCGGACTGAGGCACCCGCCCAGACCCGCACCGTGCCCTTCGTCGTCGGCGCCTACCCCATGCTTCCGCCCGACGACGAGGACCGCCGCGGGGCCGCCGCCCTGTACGCCGCCCTGGGCGACCTCGGCTGGGTCGACGGTATCGAGCTGCCCTTCCGGGAGGCCCTGGACGCACCCGAGCCATGGCTGGCCGAGCAGCTGGCCGGACGCTTCGACCAGTGCGTCGTCACGGCGATCCCGGGAACCATGGGGCGCGCCGGGGCCGATCCCGTCTTCGGACTGGCCTCCCCCGACGACGACGGTCGCGCTCAGGCGCTGGCCTACACCCGCTCGCTGCTGGAGGCCGTCGACCGTCTGCACGAGGCCGCGGGCGAGCAGCTCGTCACCCGGGTGGAGCTGCACTCGGCGCCGCACCACCAGGCCACCCCTGAGGCCTTCCACGCCTCCTTGAGCGAGCTGAGCGAGGACTTCGCCTCCCGTGGCCTGGGGATGATCGTGGAGCACTGCGACGCCGAGGGCGGTGTGGGCCCCTCGGAGAAGGCCTTCCTGCCACTGGCCCAGGAGATCGCCGCCTGCCGGGACACTGCCGCGCTCATCACCGTCAACTGGGGGCGCTCCGTCATCGAGACCCATGACCCGGCCACCCCGGAGAGCCACGTGCGCGAGCTCGTGGAGGCGGGAGTGCTGGGCGGTGTCATGATCTCGGGCGCAGGGCCTGAGAAGACGCAGTGGGCCTGGGCGTGGGCCGACGCCCACCTGCCGCTGGCCGAGCACGAGCCGACCAGCTGGCTCACCCCACAGCGGGTGGCCGCCACGATGCGGGCCGCCGACGGCGCCCAGGTCTACGAGGGCCTCAAGATCAACACCCCGGCGAGCGCCTCCCTGGAGGACAAGCTCGCCTGGGTCAGCCGTGTCCGCGAGACCATGCTCGGCGCCTGAGTCCCACTCCTCCGAACCCGGCTTCTCCAAGCCCAGCCTCTGACGGCGTTCGGCCCGCTCCCCTGCTGGGGAGCGGGCCGAACGCTATGCGAGCCTCAGGTCCCGTGGACCCGGTGGGGGCTCGGTCAGAACTCGACGTCCTCACTGCTGGAGAAGCCGGTGCGGAAGTCGTCGGAGAAGTCCGCACGCAGGTCCCCGCCGAAGTGGAAGTCGTCCAGGGCGACGGGCTCGCCGAAGACGCCGTCTCCCAGGTCCACGCGGGAGAAGACCTCGGCCTTGACCTCCTCGGTGGGCTCGACCTCGATGTCCGAGTAGCGGGCCAGGCCCGTACCGGCGGGGATGAGCTTACCGAGGATGACGTTCTCCTTGAGGCCCAGCAGCGGGTCGGACTTGCCGTTCATGGCGGCCTCGGTGAGCACGCGCGTGGTCTCCTGGAAGGAGGCGGCGCTCAGCCAGGAGTCCGTGGCCAGCGAGGCCTTGGTGATTCCCATGAGCTCGGTACGGCCGGTGGCGGTCTTGCCACCCTCGGCCATGACCCGGCGGTTCTCGGCGCGGTAGTGCATGACGTCCACGAGGTCGCCCTGGAGGAGGCGGGTGTCCCCGGAGTCCAGCACGGTCACGCGGCGCAGCATCTGGCGCACGATGACCTCGATGTGCTTGGAGTGGATGTCCACGCCCTGGGAGCGGTAGACCTCCTGGACCTCCTCGACGAGGTGGCGCTGGGTGGCGGCCACCGAGCGCAGGCGCAGGACCTTCTTGGGGTCGACCGGCCCCTCGGTGAGGGCCTGGCCGGGCTCAACGTGGTCGCCGTCGCCCACCAGCAGGCGCTGACGGCGCGAGACCGGGACGATGACGTCCTCCTCGCCGTCGTCGCGGGTGATGACCAGGCGCTTGCCGTCGGCGTCGTCCTCGATCTTGAGGGTGCCGGCGGCCTCGGCCACGGCGGCCTCGCCCTTGGGGGTGCGGGCCTCGAAGAGCTCCTGCACACGGGGCAGACCCTGGGTGATGTCGGCGGCGCCGGCCGCACCACCGGTGTGGAAGGTACGCATGGTCAGCTGCGTGCCGGGCTCACCGATGGACTGGGCGGCGATGATGCCGACGGCCTCACCGATGTCGACGCGCTTGCCGGTGGCCAGCGAGCGGCCGTAGCAGGCGGCGCAGGTGCCGACGTTGGAGTCGCAGGTGAGCACGGAGCGCACCGTGATCTCCTCGATGCCCGCGTCGATGGCGGCCTGGATCTCGGCGTCGCCTAGGTCGGCGCCGGCCTCGATGATGAGGTTGCCCTCGGCGTCGATGGCGTCGCGCGCCAGGGTGGTGCCGAACACGGTGGTGCCCAGGATCTCCGAGGGCTCCTTGATGCGCTCGTCGCCGGCGTCGATCCAGGAGAAGATCCGCTTGGTCAGGCCCTTGCGGGTGCCGCAGTCCTCCTCGCGGACGATAACGTCCTGGGAGACGTCGACCAGACGTCGCGTGAGGTAGCCGGAGTCGGCGGTACGCAGCGCCGTGTCCGCCAGGCCCTTACGGGCGCCGTGGGTGGCGATGAAGTACTCCAGGACGCTCAGGCCCTCGCGGTAGTTGGACTTGATCGGGCGCTCGATGAGGCGCTGCTTGGGGTCGGCCACCAGTCCGCGCATCCCGGCGAGCTGGCGGATCTGGTCCCAGTTGCCTCGGGCCCCGGAGACCACCATCTGGTAGACGGTGTTGCGCTGCGGGAAGTTCTCGCGCATCGCCTCGGCGACCTCGGCGGTGGCCTTGGTCCAGATGTCGATGAGCGAGGCGTAGCGGTCGTCCTCGGTGAGGGCACCGAGCTCGAACTGCTCCTCGATCTCGGCGGCCTCGTTCTCGTAGCGCACGAGGATCTCCTGCTTGGCCTCCGGGGAGACGACGTCGGCGAAGGCGACGGTGATGCCGGACCAGGTGGACCAGTAGAAGCCGTTGGCCTTGAGGGCGTCCAGGGAGGCGGCGACCTCGACGCGCGAGTAGTTCTCCGCCAGGGCGTTGACGATGTTGCCCAGCTGCTTCTTGTCCACGACGTAGTTGACGTAGGGGAAGGTCTCGGGCAGCGAGGTGTTGAACAGGGCCCGGCCCAGCGAGGTGCGCAGGGTGATCGGGTCGCCCTCGCTCCAGCCCTCGGGCGGCTGCCAGCCCTCGGGCGCGGCAATGCCCTCCTCGAAGCGGATGTCGCAGGCGGCGTTGACGTGGAGCTTGCCGAAGTCGTAGGCCATGACCGCCTCCGCGAAGGAGGAGAAGGCCGGGACGACCTCGTTGCCCTCGGCGTCGCGCTCAACCTCGACCGCCGGGTCGGGGTCGGAGGTGAGGTAGTAGGTGCCGATGATCATGTCCTGGCTGGGCATGGTCACGGGGCGCCCGTCGGAGGGCTTGAGGATGTTGTTCGAGGACAGCATGAGGATGCGGGCCTCGGCCTGCGCCTCGGCGCCCAGCGGCAGGTGGACGGCCATCTGGTCGCCGTCGAAGTCGGCGTTGAAGGCGCCGCACACGAGTGGGTGCAGCTGGATGGCCTTGCCCTCGATGAGCTGGGGCTCGAAGGCCTGGATGCCCAGGCGGTGCAGGGTGGGGGCGCGGTTGAGCAGCACGGGGTGCTCGCGGATGACCTCGGCCAGGACGTCCCAGACCTTGGGGTTGGCGCGCTCGACCATGCGCTTGGCGGCCTTGACGTTCTGGGCCTCCTTGAGCTCGACGAGCCGCTTCATGACGAAGGGCTTGAACAGCTCCAGGGCCATCTGGCTGGGCAGACCGCACTGGTGGAGCTTGAGCTGGGGGCCGACGACGATGACGCTACGGCCGGAGTAGTCCACGCGCTTGCCCAGGAGGTTCTGACGGAAGCGGCCCTGCTTGCCCTTGAGCATGTCGGACAGGGACTTCAGCGGGCGGTTGCCCACGCCGGTGACCGGGCGGCCACGGCGACCGTTGTCGAACAGGGCGTCGACGGCGTCCTGAAGCATGCGCTTCTCGTTGTTGACGATGATCGTCGGGGCGCCCAGGTCCATGAGCCGCTTGAGGCGGTTGTTGCGGTTGATGACCCGGCGGTAGAGGTCGTTGAGGTCACTCGTGGCGAAGCGGCCACCGTCGAGCTGGACCATGGGGCGCAGATCCGGCGGGATGACCGGGATGTTGTCCAGGACCATCGACTCCGGGGCGGTGCCGGTCATGCGGAAGGCGTTGACGACCTTGAGGCGCTTGATGGCGCGGGTCTTGCGCTGGCCGGTGCCGTTCTCGACGATCTCGGCCAGGGCGGAGGCCTCGGCCTCGAGGTCAAAGCTGCGCAGGCGGGCCTGGATGGCCTCGGCACCCATGGAGCCCTTGAAGTAGATGCCGTAGTCGGCAACCATGTCGCGGTAGAGGACCTCGTCACCCTCCAGGTCACCGACCTTGAGGCTCACGAAGCGGTCCCACACCTTGTCCATGTGCTCCAGGGCGCGCTGGTTGCGGCGGCGCATGGCCGTGATCTCGCGCTCGGCGGTCTTGCGGAGCTTGTCGCGCTGGGAGGCCTCGGCGCCCTCGGACTCGAGCTGGGCGAGGTCCTCCTCGAGGCGCTGCTGGCGCGCCTCGACCTCGGCCTGGCCGGACTCCTCGAGGTGCTTCTTCTTGACCTCCAGCTCGTTGCGCAGCGAGGGCAGGTCGTCGTGACGGCCCTCCTCGTCCACCTCGGTGACCATGTAGGCCGCGAAGTAGATGACCTTCTCCAGGTCCTTGGGCGCGAGGTTGAGCAGGTAGCCCAGGCGCGAGGGGACACCCTTGAAGTACCAGATGTGGGTGACCGGCGCGGCGAGCTTGATGTGGGCCATGCGCTCGCGACGCACCTTGGAGCGAGTGACCTCGACTCCGCAGCGCTCGCAGACGATCCCCTTGTAGCGCACGCGCTTGTACTTGCCGCAGGCGCACTCCCAGTCCCGGGTGGGGCCGAAGATCTTCTCGCAGAACAGGCCGTCCTTCTCGGGCTTGAGGGTGCGGTAGTTGATGGTCTCGGGCTTCTTGACCTCGCCGTGGGACCACGAGCGAATGTCCTCCGCGGTGGCGAGGCCGAGCTGGATCCTGTCGAACACGTTGGCGTCGAGCACAGTTCCTACTTCCGATGGTGAAATCTCATCAGGTGGTGGTCTGGGGGCGTTCCGTCGTCGTTGTTCCATGACTCCGACGGCGCCTGCGAGCCTGGTGGGAGGGCGGGCGGCGGGCTGGCCGCCCGCCCTCAACCGGGGCTCGATGAAGTTGTCACGAAGTCGTCACCAGGCGGTGGCCACTCAGATCTCGTCAACCGTGGAGGCCATGGCCCCGCCCGGACGCCGGCCCAGATCGAAGCCGAGCTCATCGGCGGCGCGCGAGCCGTCGTCGTCGGTGTCGTCCAGGGCGATGGCAACGCCCTCGGCGTCCAGGGCCTCGACGTTCAGGCACAGCGACTGCATCTCCTTCATGAGCACCTTGAAGGACTCGGGGATGCCGGGCTCGGGGATGTCCTCGCCCTTGACGATGGCCTCGTAGACCTTGACACGGCCGTTGACGTCGTCGGACTTGACGGTGAGGAGCTCCTGGAGGGCGTGGGCGGCGCCGTACGCCTCCATGGCCCACACCTCCATCTCACCGAAGCGCTGACCACCGAACTGGGCCTTACCACCCAGCGGCTGCTGGGTGATCATGGAGTACGGACCCGTGGAGCGGGCGTGGATCTTGTCGTCCACGAGGTGGTGAAGCTTGAGGATGTACATGTAGCCCACCGAGATGGGGTACGGGAAAGGCTCACCGGAGCGGCCGTCGAACAGGCGGGCCTTGCCGTTGGGCTCGACCAGCTGCAGGCCGTCGGAGGTCGGCAGCGTGGAGCCCAGCAGCCCCATGAGCTCGTTGTCCCGCACGCCGTCGAAGACGGGCGTGGCCACGGGCGTGCGAGGCTCGGCCTTGATGCCGTTCTCGGGCAGGTTGGCGGTCCAGG
The DNA here is from genome assembly GCF_031296635.1 of Actinomyces acetigenes. Classification (NCBI taxonomy): domain Bacteria; kingdom Bacillati; phylum Actinomycetota; class Actinomycetes; order Actinomycetales; family Actinomycetaceae; genus Actinomyces; species Actinomyces acetigenes. The sequence continues at coordinate 3,916 of NZ_JASPFC010000027.1, read as the reverse complement.
CCTCGCCTGCCTCGCGGGCGGCGGTGGCGTCCCAGCCGCGGGAGGCGACCCATCCCAGGTGCAGCTCGAGGACCTGACCGACGTTCATGCGGCTGGGCACGCCCAGCGGGTTGAGGATGACGTCGACCGGGGTGCCGTCGGCCAGGAAGGGCATGTCCTCCACGGGCAGGATCTTGGAGATGACGCCCTTGTTGCCGTGACGGCCGGAGAGCTTGTCGCCGACGGTGATCTTGCGGCGCTGGGCGATGTAGACGCGCACCATGCGGTTGACGCCCGCGGGCAGCTCGGCGTCGTCGGAGGCGGCGTCGATCTCTCGCACACCGGTGACGATGCCGTACTCGCCGTGGGGCACGCGCAGGGAGGTGTCGCGCACCTCGCGGGCCTTCTCACCGAAGATGGCGCGCAGGAGGCGCTCCTCGCTGGTCAGCTCGGTCTCCCCCTTGGGGGTCACCTTGCCCACGAGGATGTCACCGCTGCGGACCTCGGCACCGATGCGGATGATGCCGCGCTCGTCGAGGTTGGCCAGGGTCTCCTCGCTGACGTTGGGGATGTCGCGGGTGATCTCCTCGGCGCCCAGCTTGGTGTCGCGGGCGTCAACCTCGTGCTCCTCGATGTGGATCGAGGTGAGCATGTCCTCGGCGACCACGCGCTGGGAGACGATGATGGCGTCCTCGTAGTTGAGGCCCTCCCAGGTCATGAAGGCGACCAGGAGGTTCTGGCCCAGGGCCAGGTCGCCCTCGTTGGTGGCGGGGCCGTCGGCCAGGACCGTGCCGACCTCGACGCGCTCGCCCTCGGTGGCCACGACCCGCTGGTTGTAGCAGTTGCCCTGGTTGGAGCGGCGGAACTTGGCGACCTTGTAGACGATCTCGGTGCCGTCGTCGTTGGCCACGCGCACGAAGTCCGCGCAGACCTCGGTGACGACACCGGCCTTGTCGGCCACGAGGACGTCACCGGCGTCGACGGCGGTGCGCCGCTCCATGCCCGTGCCCACCAGCGGGGCGTCGGGGCGGATGAGCGGCACGGCCTGGCGCTGCATGTTGGCGCCCATGAGGGCGCGGTTGGCGTCGTCGTGCTCGAGGAAGGGGATGAGGGAGGTACCCACCGACACCATCTGGCGCGGGGAGACGTCCATGAGGTCCACCTGGGAGGAGGGCACGAGGGCCGGCTCGCCGCCGGTGACGCGGCACAGGACGTGGTCCTCGGCGAAGTGACCGTCCTCGGTGAGGGTGACGTTGGCCTGGGCGATGACGTGGCGGTCCTCGTCGTCGGCCGTCAGGTAGTGGGTCTCGTCGGTGACCTGGCCGTCGACGACGACGCGGTAGGGGGTCTCGACGAAGCCGAAGGGGTTGATGCGCCCGAAGGTCGCCAGCGAGCCGATGAGGCCGATGTTGGGACCCTCGGGGGACTCGATGGGGCACATGCGCCCGTAGTGCGAGGTGTGGACGTCACGGACCTCCATGGAGGCGCGCTCACGGGACAGACCGCCGGGGCCCAGGGCGCTCAGGCGGCGCTTGTGGGTCAAACCCGCCAGCGGGTTGTTCTGGTCCATGAACTGGCTGAGCTGAGAGGTGCCGAAGAACTCCTTGATCGCGGCCGTCACGGGCCGGATGTTGATGAGCGTGTTCGGCGTGATGGCCTCGACGTCCTGGGTGGTCATGCGCTCGCGCACCTGACGCTCCATACGGCTCATACCGGTGCGCACCTGCGCCTGGATGAGCTCGCCCACCGCGCGGATGCGGCGGTTGCCCAGGTGGTCGATGTCGTCGTACTCGACGGCGATCTCGGTGATCTCGCCGTCGCGCACGCCTTCGACAGTCTCGGCACCGGAGTGCAGGGCCAGCAGGTAGCGCAGGGCCGCGACGATGTCCTCGATGCGCAGGGTGGACTCGGTCAGGTCCGAGGCCAGGCCCAGCTTCTTGTTGATCTTGTAGCGGCCGACCTTGGCCAGGTCGTAGCGCTTGGGGTTGAAGTAGAAGTTCTCCAGCAGGGTGCGTCCGGCCTCGACGCTCGGCGGCTCACCGGGGCGGATCTTCTTGTAGATGTCCAGGAGCGCCTCGTCCTGGGTGGTGATCTTGCGGTCCTCGTCCAGGGCGGAGGTCAGGGCCGGGAAGTCGGCGAACTCCTTGCGGATCTCCGACTCGTCCATGCCCAGGGCCAGCAGGAAGACGGTGACGTCCTGCTTGCGCTTGCGGTCGATGCGCACCGCGACGCGGTCGGACTTGTCGATCTCGAACTCGAGCCAGGCACCGCGCGAGGGGATGAACTTGACGTTGTAGACGTACTTGTCCGTGGCCTTCTCGGTGGTGCGCTCGAAGTACACGCCCGGTGAGCGCACCAGTTGGGAGACGACGACGCGCTCGGAGCCGTTGACGATGAAGGTGCCCTTGTCGGTCATGAGCGGGAAGTCGCCCATGAAGACCGTCTGGGACTTGATCTCACCGGTGGAGAAGTTCTCGAAGTCCGCCACCACGTAGAGCGGGGCGGAGTAGGTGAGGTCCTTCTCCTGGCACTCCTCCGCCGTGTACTTCGGCTCCTCGAAGCGGTGGTCGTGGAAGGACAGGGCCATGGTCTCGCCGAAGTCCTCGATCGGGGAGATCTCGTCGAAGATCTCCTCCAGACCGGAGGTCTCGGGCAGGGAGCCCGGGTGCGCCTTGTTGGCGGCGGTCATCCGCTCGCGCCACCTCTCGTTACCGACGAGCCAGTCGAAGCTCTCGGTCTGAAGGGCAAGCAGATTCGGAGCCTGCATGGGCTCGGCGATCTTGGCAAAGTTGATACGACGCGACGCGGTACGGGCGGCGATGTCAGCAGCAGTGGGTGCGGAGGTGCGCGAGGCAGCCAAAGGGGGATCCTTCCCTCAGATCGGGGATCACACAACGCACACCGCGAGCACTGGGTTGAGTAGAATCTGCGTTACCGGGCTCACGCCCGCCAGGGTTCCGACGGGTCGGGGCCCGCACGGAGGGCAGATACTCCTCGCACCAATACACACAATGCACGCAAAGCGCTAGCGTACACGGCCCACGTCAAGGACTCCACGCCGATCCTCACCGGATCCTTGCGATTCCCACCACAGTCGCGCATACTGCCCCACCCGTGTCCACCGCGTGACCTGAGTCCCGCAGCGGGCACCATCCTCTGAGCGGCTGCCGGGCCGCCTTGCGCCCGCCCCTTGCAGCCCCTGCGCAGCCAGCCACAACAGCGCCTGCACGTCTCTGTCCGGCCCCGTTCCCCCGACCGACACCGTTGCCGACGTCGGGGACGTACTTTCGGCGCGGCGACTGTGTTCTCCCCCAAACCACTGGGGACGGACCTCAGTCACCTGCGGGACATCGCAGTCCTCGACGCACATGTACGTCCCCGATCCCCACTGTGCTGTCTCCTCGCTTGTGAGACGTGTGAGTGTCATGGCTTCTGAGACGCTCGCTCGGGCGGGACGCCGGGGCAGGCTGGTGGTCCTGGAGGCGAGGGTGGCCTCAAGGCGAGGCATGACGGGGTGTGGGTGTCCATGGTGCTGACATCACAGGCGCACCGGCGCCGCGCGCCGAAGAAGAACCGCAGGATTCCAACGATCCCCACGGGGTGCTTCGACGCCGGGCTCGTTCATGTCAGCGCTGTGGACACCGGGCCGCGCGGGAGTGAGTCCGGGGTTCTTGGTGGCAGAGCCCGGCGCTGTCGCGGTGTGGAACCACCGCCACAGCTGCCTCCGACCCTGCGTCGTCTGCCGCACCCAACCCCCGCCACCCGGGTCCCATCACACGTCACCAACGTCATGACCTCAAACATCGAGCTCTATCTGGCGCCCGCGCGAAGGCCCGCAGGCCATGGTTCGACGCCGACCCCGCCCGCATCGAGCCGGCTCCGCCCCGCTCCTGCCCCGAGTCGGCCCGAGTCGGTCTACTCCACGAGGGTCGGGATC
>NZ_JASPFC010000026.1:0-40895 GCF_031296635.1 Actinomyces acetigenes | reverse complement strand
GCCTCATCGGCGTCGAGCCCGACGACGTCGTGGCCGTCACCGAGGACGGCGCACCCGCCGGGGAGCGCACCCTGGCCCTGTGGCAGCCGGCCCTGCGCGACCCCTGGGTGCTGCCGGTCCCCAGCGACGGCGGTCCGGCACCCGTAGGCTCCCCGAGCCCCGCCGCGCTCAACGGCACCAGCTCCTCCGCAAGCTCCCCAAACCCCACCGCGCCTCGGCCCGCGTACGCCGACGGCGACAGTCTCCCTGCCCCCAGAGCCACGCCGCCCCCGCAGCACGTGTCGGGGACAGAGGCCCCGCCGAAGGCCGGCACCGAGGTCATCGCCTCCGCCGCCCACGGCCGGCCTTCTGTCACGAGCGGCGCTACCCCGCCTGGCAGCGTCGAACCCGACTCGGGCGATCTGGGCGAGGACCCGTCGGCGCGGCGCAGCGCGGTCGTCGAGGCCGCCGAGCTGCTGGTGGACCTGCTGAGCGTGGGCGCCCGGGCGCTGGTGTTCGTGCGCTCGCGTCGTTCGGCGGAGGTCGTGGCCGAGCGGGCCCGCCACACGCTGGGGCTCTCGCTGCCCGAACTCGTCGGCACGGTGGCGGCCTACCGCGGCGGCTACCTGCCCGAGGAGCGCCGGGCCCTGGAGGCCGACCTGCGCTCGGGCCGGCTGCGGGCCCTGGCCACCACCAACGCCCTGGAGCTGGGCATCGACGTCACCGGACTGGACGCGGTCCTCATCGCCGGCTGGCCGGGCACGCGCGTCTCACTGGGTCAGCAGGCGGGCCGGGCCGGACGCGCCGGGACCCGCGGACTGGCCGTCCTCATCGCCTCCGACAACCCGCTGGACGCCTACCTGGTACACCACCCCGAGGCGGTCTTCGCCGCCCCCGAGGCCACGGTCTTCGACCCGGCCAACCCCTACGTGCTCGCGCCCCACCTGTGCGCCGCCGCCTCCGAGGCGCCCCTGCGGGCCTCGGACCTGGCCCTGTTCGGCCTGCCCGACGACGCCCTGCTGCGCGAGCTGGAGGGTCGGGGCGCGCTGCGGCGTCGGCCCACGGGCTGGTTCTGGAACGTCAACCTGCCCGGGCGGCCCCAGGACCTGACCTCCCTGCGCGGCGACGGGCCGCCCGAGGTGCCGGTGGTGGAGGCCGACACGGGCGTCGTCATCGGCACAGTCGACGGCGCGGCCGCCGACTCCACCGTCCACGAGGGCGCGGTCTACGTCCACCAGGGGCGCGTCTACGTGGTCGAGGAGCTGGCCGACGACGTCGCCCTCGTGCGGCAGAAGGCGGCGGTCGGCTACCGCACGCGGGCCCGGTCGCGCTCGAGCGTGCGCATCATCGCCGAGCGCGAGCAGCAGGTCTGGGGCCGGCCGGGTCCGACGACGCCGGGCGATAGCCGTGAGCCGTCGGCGCGCGAGCCGGAAGAACTGGCCGTCTCCGATGCAGGCTCCGGTTCCGGCGGCGACTCCGGCGGGAGTTCCGATCCGGCCAGTGGCGGTCCCGGTCCAGCCGGCAGCGGGCAGGCGGGGTCGGCCTCCGGCGCAGGGCACGAGCCCCCGAGCACGACGGCGATCACCTGGTCCTTCGGCTCGGTGGAGGTCACCAGTCAGGTGACCGGCTACCAGCGGATGGCGCTGCCCGGTGGGGAGGTCGTCTCCCAGCACGCCCTGGAGATGGACGAGCACGTGCTGCCCACCGCCGCCGTGTGGTGGACGATCCCACAGGAGGTCTGCGAGGCGGCGGGTCTGGAGCCCACCGACCTGCCCGGGGCTCTGCACGCCGCCGAGCACGCGAGCATCGGGATGCTGCCGCTGCTGGCCACCTGCGACCGCTGGGACATCGGCGGGCTGTCAACGGCGCTGCACCCGCAGACGGGGGCGCCCACGGTCTTCGTCCACGACGGGCACGCCGGCGGGGCGGGCTTCGCCGAGCGCGGCTACCGGGCCGGGCGCGACTGGCTGGAGGCGACGCTGGCCGTCATCGAGGGCTGCGGCTGCGCGAGCGGCTGCCCCTCCTGCGTGCAGTCGCCCAAGTGCGGCAACAACAACGAGCCCCTGGACAAGGCCGGGGCCGCCGTCCTGCTGCGGCTCCTGCTCGAGGCGGCGCCCCAGCACCCCTCAACCGCCGACCCCGCTCACCGAGAACTGTCCAGAACGGACGACTTTGACGCACCCTCCAGCCCAGTAACCAGAAGTAACTGAGCTTCGACCTGCTGCTTTGCGAGTCGCACTCCCCAGGAGCAGCGGCAAAGTCGTCCGAAACGGTCAATCCGGCCGCCAGACCTGACGCGACGTGATGCCACCCCATACGTGGGCATGAACGTAAATTCATAAGACGCTCTCCCTCATATTCATGAGATGCTCGCCCTCACGCAACGTGAGACTGATACGTTCCCAGCATGCTCCTTCGATTACTGCGCACGCACCTGCGCCCCTACACGGGGCTGCTGGTGTGCGTCCTGGTGCTTCAGTTCGCTCAGGTGATGGCCTCCCTGTACCTCCCAACCCTCAACGCCGACATCATCGACAAGGGTGTGGCCACCGGGGACACCGGTTATATCTGGCGGATGGGCGCGTTCATGCTGGGGGTGAGCCTGGCCCAGGGCGTGTGCTCGGTGGCGGCGACCTACCTGGCGGCGCGCGCGGCGATGAGCATGGGCCGGGACCTGCGCGGCGAGGTCTTCGACCGGGTCAGCGGCTTCTCGGAGCGGGAGATCTCCGCCTTCGGGGCGGGCTCGCTCATCACCCGCAACACCAATGACGTCCAGCAGGTCCAGATGCTGGTGATGATGAGTGCCACGATGCTGGTGACGGCGCCGGTCATGGCGGTGGGCGGCATCGTCATGGCGGTCACGCGCGCCCCGGGCCTGTCGTGGCTGATCGGGCTGTCGGTGCCGGTCCTGCTCGTGGCGGTGGGGCTCATCGTGGGCCGGATGCTGCCCCTGTTCCGCTCCTACCAGGACAAGCTCGACGCCATCAACCGGGTGATGCGCGAGCAGCTCACCGGCATCCGGGTCATCCGCGCCTTCGTGCGCGAGGAGGCCGAGACCGAGCGCTTCGGGGACGCCAACACCGATATCGCCCGGGTCGGCGAGCGCGTGGGCCAGCTCTTCGTCTTGCTGTTCCCGCTGGTGATGCTGGTGCTGGACGTGACGATCGTCGGCGTCATCTGGTTCGGCGGCCACCGGGTCGGCGACGGCGACGTGGAGGTCGGCACCCTCATCGCTTTCATGTCCTACCTCATGCAGATCCTCATGGGCATCGTCATGGCGAGCTTCATGACGATCATGATCCCGCGCGCCGCCGTGTGCGCCGAACGCATCAGCGAGGTGCTGGCAACGGCGCCGACCATCACCTCCTCCCCCGACGCCGTCGACACCTTCTCGGCCCCTGGAACGGTTGAGATGCGGGACGTCACCTTCGTCTACCCCGACGCCGACGCCCGCGTCCTGGCGGAGGTGAGCTTCACGGTCCAGCCCGGCACGACGACGGCGATCGTCGGTTCGACGGCGTCGGGCAAGTCCACGGTGGTGCGGCTGCTGGCCCGGCTGCTTCAGGCCAGCAGCGGGCAGGTGCTCATCGGCGGCACCGACGTGCGCGAGGCTGACCCCGAGGCGCTGTGGGCTCAGATGGGGCTCGTGCCCCAGCAGCCCTTCCTGTTCGCCGGCACCGTGGCCTCCAACCTGCGCCTGGGGCGTGAGGAGGCCACCGACGACGAGCTGTGGGAGGCCCTTCAGGTCGCCCAGGCCAAGGACTTCGTCTCCAAGATGGACGGGGGCCTTCAGGCGCCCATCGCCCAGGGCGGCACGAATGTCTCGGGTGGTCAGCGTCAGCGCCTGGCCATCGCCCGGGCCCTGGTGCGCCGACCCGACATCCTCATCTTCGATGACTCCTTCTCGGCCCTGGACGTGTCCACCGACGCGCGGCTGCGCGAGGCCATGGGGCCGGCCACGGCCGGTATCACGAAGGTGATCGTGGCCCAGCGCGTCTCCACGATCACCGAGGCCGACCAGATCCTCGTCCTGGACGGCGGCCACCTGGTGGGCAGCGGCACGCACACCGAGCTGCTGGCCACCTGCGCTGTCTACCGCGAGATCGTCACCTCCCAGCTCGGAGCGGAGGCCGCAGCATGAGCAGGAACGCGAGCAGCCGCATGGGCAAAAACACCAGCGGGAACACCGGCAAGAGCGCCGGGAGCGGCGCGGGCGCCGCCGTCGGCCCCGACGAGCTCAGCGAGGAGGACCTCAAGCTGGCCGCTGAGGCGCAGGCGTCCTCGGGCGACAGGCACGCCGGGCCGCCCCCGGGCAAGGCCGAGGCCTTCTGGCCCTCCTTCAAGCGGATGGTCGGGCTGCTGGGCGCCTACCGGGTCTCGCTGGTGGTCGTGGCCCTGGCCGCCGTGGGCACGGTCGTGCTGGCGGTGGCGGCCCCCAAGGTGCTGGGCCAGGCCACCAACGTCATCTTCGAGGGCGTGGTCTCCACGATGCTGCCGGCCGGCACCACCAAGGCCCAGGCCATTGAGGCCCTGCGGGCGCGGGGGATGGATGACTTCGCCACCATGCTCTCCGCCATGGACGTCGTCCCCGGCGCAGGCATCGACTACACCCGCCTGGGTCGGATCCTGACGGTGGTGCTGGCCCTGTACGTGGGTTCGGCGGTCCTGAACTGGCTCCAGGGCTGGCTCATCAACCGCATCACCATCAAGGCCCTCTACCGGCTGCGCGCCCAGGTGGAGGACAAGGTCCACCGCCTGCCGCTGAGCTACTTCGACACCGTCCAGCGCGGTGAGCTGCTCAGTCGCCTGACCAACGACGTCGACAACGTCACCAACACCCTCCAGCAGTCCCTGTCCGGTGCCCTGACCGCGATCCTCACGGTGGTGGGGGTGTTGGGGATGATGTTCTCGATCTCCTGGAAGCTGGCGCTGGTGGCGCTCATCATGTTCCCGCTCATGGGCGTGGTCTTCGGGGTGATCGGGCCGCGCTCGCAGAAGGCCTTCACCCACCAGTGGGCGCGCACCGGCAAGATCAACACCCGGGTGGAGGAGTCCTTCTCCGGGCACGCCCTGGTGCAGGTCTACGGGCGCACGGACTCGGTGCGCGAGGCCTTCGCCGCCGAGAACGAGGAGCTGTTCCGGGCCTCGCTGCGCGCCCAGTTCCTCTCCGGGATCATGATGCCGATCATGCAGGTCATCGGGAACATCAACTATGTGGCCATCGCGGTGGTCGGCGGCGCCATGGTCGCCTCCGGGTCGCTGCGCCTGGGCGACGTGCAGGCTTTCATCCAGTACTCCCAGCAGTTCTCCCAGCCCCTGAGCCAGCTCGGTGGCATGGCCACGGCCGTGCAGTCCGGGACCGCGAGCGCCGAGCGGATCTTCGAGCTGCTCGACGCCGAGGAGGAACGTCCCGACGACGTCGCCCCGAAGACCCCCGCAGGCACGGCCGACGCCTCGGGCGCAGCAGGCACCGCGACCGCCGATGCCGCTGGAGACGCCGCAGAGGCCGCAAATGCCGACCGGGCCGCGGGGGCCAGCCCCAGCGCCGCGACGGCTTCGCCGAAGGGTCCGACGGGTCCGGGTGTCATCGAGATGGAGCACGTGCGCTTCTCCTACAGCCCGGAGGTCGAGCTCATCCGGGACCTGTCGCTGCGGGTTGACCCCGGGCACACGGTCGCGATCGTGGGGCCCACGGGAGCGGGCAAGACCACGCTGGTCAACCTGCTCATGCGTTTCTACGAGCTCGACGGGGGGCGCATCCTCATCGACGGGCGCGACATCGCCACCATGACGCGCCACGACGTGCGGCGCCGCACCGGCATGGTCCTGCAGGACCCGTGGCTGTTCGCCGGCACGATCCGCGAGAACATCCGCTACGGGCGGCCCGGGGCCACTGATGAGGAGGTCGAGGCCGCCGCGAGGGCGTGCTTCGTCGACCACATCATCAAGGCCCTGCCGCAGGGCTACGACACGGTTCTGGAGGAGGACGCCGCCAACATCTCCGCCGGCGAGCGCCAGCTGCTCACGATCGCGCGGGCCTTCGTGGCCAATCCGGCCGTGCTCATCCTCGACGAGGCCACCAGCAGCGTGGACACCCGCACCGAGCTGCTGGTCCAGCAGGCGATGAACGCGCTGCGCGAGGGCCGCACGAGCTTCATCATCGCCCACCGCCTGTCCACGATCCGCGACGCCGACACCATCCTGGTCATGGAGCACGGCGACATCGTCGAACAGGGCAACCACGACGAGCTCATCGCGGCCGGCGGCGCCTACGCGCGCCTCCACGCGGCCCAGTTCGCGGGCGGCGCCACCGTCGCCGTCGAGGACTGAGGCTGGGGCTGAGCAGGGCCGGGGTGGGCTCGGGGCGGGCTGGCTGAGTCGGGTCAGGCTGGGCCTGAGGTCCGGCTGCATCCGCCGGTGTGAAGGCCGGTTCTCGCCAGTCTCGACCGTCGAGGACGCACGGTAGACCTCGCGGACTGTACCCGTGACAGGCGTCGTCGAGGGCTAACGTGCGTCCTCGACGCCTCAGGCGCCCCAGCGCACCGTCTCAACGACCGGATTCGGGCCGGTTCACGGCCTGGGCAGGGCATCGACGGGGCCGGCGCGGGCCTGGGCCGTGGCTTGGCGGGGTCGGCCAAGAATCGTCGTCGGGACGACGACGCTGACGGTGACGTCCTCGCCGGTCACGGAGCAGGAGCTCACCGAGGCGCCGTTGGCGGCGGCGACGCGCCCGGCCATGGCGCAGGGGTCGCCGGGGGCGATGACCGAGGACAGGACCGTGGCACCGGAGACGGCAGCGAGGTCGGCGGCGGCCCGGGCCCGGCCGGTGGCGCTCTGGGCCTGGATGAGGCCCGTGATGCCGAGCGCCGCCGCCAGCAGTACCGCGATGACGCCCAGCGCGTAGACGGTCCCCGAGCCGCGCTCGTCGCAGCCGGGACGATTTCCCCAGGCACCCCGCGTGGCTGGTTGCCGCACAGCTCGTCCAGCCGGGCGGCTGAGCGGCCCGCCGGTCTGCCGACTCAAGGTCGCGAGCGCAGTCGCGGCGAAGGCCAGCGGGTCTGGCGGATCCGGGGTGTGGGCCGGCTGTCGGCTCTTGTCTCCACGGCGGCTCATGGACTGCTCGGTTCGGTGTAGGTGCAGGCGCGGGCGCGCGCCGTCAGACCCAGCCCACCCAGGGGTCCGGGGACGGGTCGGGCGGCGGTGACGCAGGTGAGCTCGCCCTGCTCGAGGTCGAGGCTCACCCCTCCGGCCACGCGCTGGGCGGCGCTGGCGTAGTCGCCCTGGCCGATGGCGGCCTGGCGGGCGGCGGTGCGGGCGGCGTCGGCCACCCGCAGCTGGGTAACGCCTGCGCTGACCGCCGCCAGCACCATCAGCAGGACGAGGACGACGGCGGGCAGCGACAGTGCCGTCTCGGCCGTCACCATCCCCTGCTCCCCTCGTCCGGTACACCCGTCCTGGCCGCCGGCCCCACGGTCTCGTCGGGGCCGGCGACCAGGTGAGGGGTGCGGTTCCGCGCGGCCGGAGGGCCGGCGGGATGCGGGACCCGGGCGGCGACGTCGGCCCGCACCGGGTACCCGGGCCACTCGGGGGCGAGCGCGCCCACCTGCTGCGATGACGCCGCACATCACACCGAGAGCGCCGACTCGATGATGGACTGCAACGCCCCGCTCAAGCTGCCCGAGCGCATGAGCGCCAGCAGCAGGCCGGCGAAGGCCGCGGCCGCCAAGGTGCCGATGGCGTACTCGGCGGTGGCCATGCCCTCCTCCTTGGCCGCCAGTCGCCGCAGGAGTGACGGCAGCGCTGACGCATCACCCGGACGGGCCAGCATCACACTGGTGCGCAGAGCGCGCAGGGTGGTCCTGGTGGGTCTCCTCATGGTGGTTCTCCTCTGGTCGGTGGGGACCAGCGCACCGCTGCTCCCCAGCGGGCGCCGTGCCCGCACCATCAGCATCGGACCGCCCCGAGCCTGCGCGCTCGGGGGCTTGTCAGCCCTGTGGAGACCACTTGCAGTCCCAGCCCTGTGGACCCGGGGATCGCCCGCGCCTTCGCCGATCCGCCCGGCAATGTGGATGGAGGCACGGATCGCGCACTAGATGTGCCCGCCGTAGGCGTCGTCGGTCTCGGTGGAGACCCAGCGGTTCCGGCCCTTCCCTGTCACCTCCCGTAGCAGTGGAGTTTTCTCATCGGGGGTGGTGGCGCCGAGAAGGGTGGATAGGACTGGGGTGGGGTGTGTCTGAGCGGGGTGCACGCGGAACCGTGCGTCGGAGTTGTTTTCGATCAAGAAAACCTGCTCGCAAGAAAGGCTCCGCGAGGGTGTCCTATCACTCCACTCTCGACGTCCCTATCGCTACCGTGCGTACCGTCAGCGGCTGGCTGACCGCCCACCGCCACCCCCACGACACCCGACCCCGCCAACGGGTCGCCACCACCTGGGTCCAGGCCGTGGCGGTGCTGCGGTGGCTCAAGGACGGCACCGATGTGCGGGTCCTGGCCCGCGACAGCGGGGTCTCGCAGGCCACTGCCTACCGGTACCGGCACGAGGCCCTGGAGGTCATCGCCCAGCGGGCTCCCAACGACATCACTGACGTCCTGGACAGGCTCCGGCGCAGAGGCGAGCCTTTTGCGTGCCTGGACGGCAGCCTGGTGCGCACTGACCGGGTCGCAGCCCGCACCCACGCCCTGCCGGCGCTGTACCGGGCGGCCTCACTGGGGCCGCCAACCCTGGCGGACAAGGGCTACACCGGGGCCGACATCGGTATCAAGGTCCCGGACAAGAACCCGAGCCCCGACCCGACACCAGATGACGCAATGAGCCGATCGCCTGCATACGAGCGCCGGCCGAGAGAGCAAACGCCCCGATCAAGCACTTGAAGGCCCAACGACAGTCACCCTCAGCCCCACAGCCATCACCGATATTACCGACACCCAGGTCCAAGCCATCCAGGACCGCCTCAACCGCCGACCCCGCATCGTCTTGAAAGGACAGACCCCAACTGAGAAACTCAACGACATCATCAACGGTGCAAACACCACCCGACCCCACCGTGACAACAGTCCAGACAGTCTGCTACAATCTCCACAAAATCAATCCCCATCTACTCTTATCCTGGATATTAGAAATATGAATTCCCCAAATGTATCACTGCAAGCAGGCCCTGCATTAAAGAGTTTCTGGAGGGCGACATTTTTTGATAAACGAACTTTCTCGGCACTGTTGACCATACCTGCGGTCGCAACAGCACTGTTGGGCGCGTTCTTGCCCACCTTATGGGATCACCTCTCCTCATGGCCAGCCAGAAGTACTGCAATCATCGTGTTTGTTGCGACGGTGGCGCTCCCCACAGTTCTTAATACATACCGCGAGAAACTGATAGAGAAAGAGGTTCAGAGAGAAGAAAAGGACGAAGACGACATCACGAAAGAATTGGTTGGACTTCTTCAAAGCTATATTCCACAAGCCCTCGAAGGGCTTCCCGACCTACAAGGAAAAGGCACAAGAGGCCCGGAATTCAAACTCGTCAAGGAGGCAATCTTAGGAACAGTTCGAAGTATTTGCGGATCACCCAAAAATGAAGTACGCGCCGTCTGGTTCGACGTTGACGGAAATAAACTTGTCGCCGCCGAAAATCGAGGACGAGAAATGCGAACACATCGCGAATTCAGCAATAGAAACACTAAAAACAACGCCTCAGGTAATGAGGTCTGGGAAACCGCGAAATTGGGTACCGCAATCCTATATCCAAATTTGTCCAACCCGGATGAGCGACCCAAGCACTACCAGAGACCTTCTGGCCCCATCGAGTATGAGACGTTCATCACTTGCGGTATCGTCGACGCAAACGGGCAGGTTCTCGGCATGCTGAACATCGATGCGCGCGAAGCAGGATCGCTCACGGAAGTGGACCGTGCTATCGTAGGCTTGTGTGCGCGGATCGCATCAGTTGCATACTCACTGGCATAGACCTCATGCGGACCCGTCGAGAAGGAAGCGCAAGCATGACGAGGACGACGAAGCCCACGACTGCCCCACTGAGCACAAGCAGCGACCAGTTGCGCAAGATTGGCTCGTCTGATGAGGCCGTGGCACGGCGCTACTACGAGGAGGCCATGCGTCTAGCTGGAGCGACTGTAACTGCAAGCACTAGGACGACATCGACTAAGGCGAGAAGCCTTCGTAAACGCTCCGCACTAGTCAAGCAGTGGAAGACAGCCTAGGACTAGGAGGCTTATTCACAGGGCTTGCCGACGCTGGTATCTGTGCAGGTCACAGCACCTTTGACGGATGCTGTGAATAAGTTTCTAGGTCTTAATCAGATCTTTGTACTATATACGGCTCCTCTACAGACTTAATCTGGGAACAACAACGTCCACAAGGAGCCTCAGCCCTCGATGAGCTCGCGGATCTCGGCGGCGGTCAGGGCCGCCGGGCTGAGCCCACCCGAGCCCACCGCAGCACCCGTACCGCCCTCGCCGCCGGTCTCGGCCTCACCGGCCCCCTCGACGACCCGGGCGAAGAGCTCGGCCTTCTTCTCCTTGAGGGCCATGACCTTCTCCTCGATGGTGTCGGCCGAGACGAGCCGGTAGACCATGACCGGCTTGTCCTGGCCGATCCGGTGGGTGCGGTCGATGGCCTGCTCCTCGGCCTGCGGGTTCCACCACGGGTCCAGCAGGAAGACGTAGTCGGCCTCGGTGAGCGTGAGCCCGAAGCCTCCGGCCTTGAGGGAGATGAGGAAGACGTCGGCCTGGCCGGCCCGGAAGGCGTCAATGACCTCCTGCCGGTTGGGGGTGGAGCCGTCCATGTAGGCGGTTCGCACACCGGTGGCCTCCAGGTGCTCGCGTACGCCGGAGAGGTAGCGCGTGAACTGGGAGAAGACGAGGGCGCGGTGCCCCTCGGAGAGGATCGGCCCCAGGTACTCGACCAGCACCTCGACCTTGGCCGACGGGCTCGACCGCCGCCCCGGCCCCCTGCGGCCCGCTGCGGGGGCGGTGACCGCCTTGCCCTTCGCGGCCCTCGCGCCGCGGGCCGCCCTCTTGCCGGAACCGTCCTTCCCGCCGGCCGCACCGCCGCCCGCGTCCGCGGCCCCCTCAGTCCCGGCAGTGTCGATGTCCCCGGGCTCGGTCCCGTCCCCGCCGTCAACGAGCGCCGGGTCGAGCGCCATCTGCCGCAGGGTGGTCAGCGCCTTGAGCGCGGTGAAGCGCGACTGGGCGGTGTCCTCCTCCAGCAACCCAAGGATCCTCTGGCGCTCGCGGGCCAGGCGCTGGTCATAGGCCTTGCGGTGCTTGGCGCCCAGCTCGACGGCCAGGACCTGCTCGGTCTTGGCGGGCAGGTCCGCGGCCACCTGCTCCTTGGTGCGCCGCAGCAGGAAGGGCCGCATCCTGCGCCGCAGCCGCCCCAGCGCCTCGGCGTCCCCACGGTCGATCGGCTTGCGGTAGACCTGCCCGAAGCGCTCCGGGTCGGGCAGGAGCCCCGGCGCCGCAATGCTCATGAGCGCCCACAGGTCCATGAGCGAGTTCTCCAACGGCGTGCCCGTGATCGCGATGGTCGACGGCGACCGCAGCCGCCGCACGGCCTTGTAGGTGGCCGAGGTGTGGTTCTTGACGAACTGGGCCTCGTCGCACACCACCCAGGCCCAGTCCTGGGCGATGAACTCCTCCTCGCACAGGCGCGCGATCGTGTAGGAGGTGACGACGACGTCGCAGCCCTCCGCGATCTCCTTCAGGGTCTGCTCGCGCTTGGCGGCGGTCCGCCTCACGGCCCGCACCCGCAGCCCCGGGCAGAAGCGCTCGGCCTGCTCCACCCAGGAACCGACGACGGAGGTCGGCGCGATGACAAGCACCGGCCCGCTCCCCTCCGGCTCACCAGGCTCGCCGGAGTCGGTCGGCTCGTCGGCCGGCTCGTCGGCCGGCTCAGCGGCCGGGCCGCCTGCCCCGTCCTGCGGGGTGCCCCCCGACTCGGTTCCGGCGTCGACCGGCTCCCGCCCCTGGGCCTCCTCGCGCTGCTCGATGAGGCGCTGGACGGCGGCGAGCACCTGAACGGTCTTGCCCAGTCCCATGTCGTCGGCCAGGACCCCGCCGAGGCCCGCCTGGCGCAGGAAGTCCAGCCACCGGTAGCCCTCGAGCTGGTAGGGGCGCAGCGTCGCCCGCATCCCCTCGGGCACGGCCGCCCCATCACCGGCACCCTCACCAGCGCCCGCGTCGTCAGCGGCCCCGCCGGACGACCCGGCCGCGGCCTCGGCGGCGCGCGATCGCTCCAGCAGCCGACCGACCCGCTCCTTCCAGCGGGCCGTGGCCCGTTCGATGACGCCGAGGGACTCCAGGACCTCGTAGTAGCCGGCGTGCAGGGCGCTGACCCGCAGCTCGCCCTGCGCCTGCGGGTCGGCCAGCTCGCGGCCCTCCTCCATGAGGCGGGCCAGGGCCTCGATCTCCGGACGGTCGATGCTCACCCAGGTGCCCGACTCCAGGAGCACCTCGGGCTCCCCGGCGGCCACAGCCGCCATGAGCAGCGCCAGAGGGATCTCCTCTTCGCCCACGTGGACGCGCACGGACAGGGAGAACCAGTCTGGGCGGTCCTCGTCGTCACTGACACTGGTGGTGATGACCGGGGCGGCGTCGGCCTCACGGTAGTCGGGGACGTCGTCGTCGACCTCGACATCGAAGGCCTCCAGCTCGCGCAGGACCGGCAGCGTCTCAGTCATAAAACGGGCCGTGGCCATGCCGCGCAGGTCGAGGGGCTGCCAGAGGGCCGGGTGCTGGCCGGCCAGGGGCAGCAGGTGGTTGAGGACCTCGCGGGCCAGGCGAGTCTCGCCCTCCAGATCTCGGCCGGCGGTCTCGCCCTCGATGCGGCCCTCGGCCGCCGCGGACAGGTCGGGCAGGCCGTGAGCGTGCCGGACCTCACCGTCCTCGCTGACATAGCGAACGGACCACTCAGTGGTCAGGTGGTGCTCGGCGGCGTCGACATGGACCGCGAGCGCGGCGCGCAGCGTCGTGGGCCGGGGCATGCGGATGGAGGCGTCGGCGGACAGGACCGGCAGCGCCCGGGTGAGGGCCTCAAGGTGCTCGGTCTCGAAGCGCGCGACGTCCCCGGCCGGGATGGTGATGGCCTCGCCGTCGCCCAGCAGCACCCGGGAGAGGGCCTCGGTGGGGCGCGGCTCGAGAGGCATGAGAAGCAGCTCGCGCCCGGGCATCCACGTGTAGAAGCCATGAACCGGGTCGCCGATCGGCATGAGGGAGAAGTTCAGGCGCAGTCCGGGGACCAGCAGGCGGCGCAGCTCCGCGACGTCGTCGAAGTCCAGGGCGGGGGTGATGGCGACGCCGCCGTCCTCCTGGCGGGTGAGGTGGACGCCGCCGCGCAGGCCCTCGGCGAGGTGGACGGGCATGCCGCGGCGCTGAGCGGTGGTGAGGGTCAGGCCGGCCGCCACCCCGCGGCGCAGCACGTCCCAGACGCGGGCGGGCGCCGTCATCAGGGAGAGGCGGTCGTCGGCGTAGTAGAAGCCGTAGCCGCCGGCCATGCCGGACAGCTCGCGCAGAACGCCCATGACGGTGGGGTCGACGTCGTCATCCAGGCCCCCGGCGGCGATCTGGCTCCAGGAGGCGCCCTGCCGGTTCCAGCCGCGCTTGCCCTCAATGAGCGGCAGCATGGACAGGCCGGCAGGAGTGCCCCACATGCTGCCGGGATCGTCGATGATCTCCAGGGCCATCCGACGGCGCGGGGCGCGCTCCACCCGCAGCAGGCCGGCCAGCCGGCTCTCCCAGAGGGAGACCTGACCGGAGGCGGCGTCGTCGGGCCCCTCCTCCGCCAGGGCGCGCGCGGTGATGAGCAGGGCGGCCACGTGCTTGCAGTTGCTGCCCACCGGGCACGAGCAGGTGCCGGACCAGGCCGCCGGGGCGCTGCGGGCGCCCTGCTTGCGGAAGGCCATGGTCTGGTAGGTGTGCGCGCCCGATCCCTTGGACTGGGCGGTGATGATGTCCCCATCCCCGGCGACGCCGATGCCGCGCACCCGGCCCTTGCGCGCGTAGTCCAGACCGCGCAGAAAGGCCCGGTGGCCGACCCGACTGATGATCTGGTCATCAGTGAGCTCCACCGGCCAGTCGTCATACCGAATCGCGCGAGCCATGGTCCCAGGTTAAACGGGGGGTACGACACCTTCGGGCGTCATCCGGCCACCGAGCGCACGCCCAGCGCGAACGGCCCGGCCGCAGCCACGCGGTCAGGCGGGGCGGGCAAGAGGCAGGCCGCGGCCGGCCGAGAAGGCGAGCCGGCGGCGAGCGGGCGCCTCCCCCACGAGGAGGAGCCGGGTCGGGCCCGAATCTCGCACCCCAGAGGGATCACATTCCGATGACGGCGCGTTGTACTGGATTCATGAACGCGATGCTGATCTGTGAAGAGCTGTTCCTGCTGCTGACCAAGGACTCCGGGAAGCCGGAGAGCCGCATGACGTACCCGGCCTACGGGCTCACCGGCGCACTGCTCACCGACCTGCTGCTGGCCGGCCGCATCGGCCTGACCGAGGAGCGCAGCCCCCGCATCTACATCGTCAGCTCCGAGCCGACCGGGCACCCCGTCCTGGACCGAGCCCTGGAGATCCTGCCTGCCAAGAACGGCAAGCGATTCTCCTCCCTGGTGTCCTGGGGCAGGCTCAACCCCACCCGCCACATCGCCGAGTCCTTGGAGGCGGCCGGGGTGGTGCGCATCTACACCGGCGGGCTGTTCGGGTCGCTGAACCCCAGCTACCCCACGCTCGACCCCGTCCCCGAGCGGCACCTGCGCGCACGCATCGACGCCACCCTGCGCGGGGTGCAGCCACCGACCGCCTCTGATGTCGCCCTGCTGTCGATCCTGCAGGCGCTCAGGGTCGCGCCGACCATCCTGCCGCAGCAGGAGACCGGTCTCAGCCGCGGGGAGCTCAAGCGCCGGATCCAGGAGATCTCGGGGGAGAGCCCCGTGGGGCGTGCGGTGCAGCGGGCCGTGGAGGCCGTGACGATGGCCATCGTGGCAGCCGCGAGCGCCGGGGCAGCGGCCTCGTCGAGCTGATTCTGGGCCGCCCCTCCGGGCCCGTCCCGGCCTCGTCGGCGGGTAGCGTCATTCATCTCCGAGGGCCCGCAGCAGCAGATCCTGTTCGACGTCGGACAATGGCTCGGTCTCATCATCCCCGGTCGTAAAGGCGATCCCGGCGAGGACCGCCCCCAGGACCAGCCGGGCTCCGGCATGAGGATCCAGGTCGACGGCGCCCTCACCGCGCGCCAGGGCCTGATCCCGAATCTGCTCCAGGTGAGAGCGAGTGGCGGCGAGGAGTTCCCCGAGGAGCAGCTCCTTGAGCTCCGGATCCTGCGGCAGCTCGCCCAGAAGAGACAGCACCGCCTGACCTGTGGGCCCCGACAGCGCCCGGTTCTTGTGGGCGATGAAGGCCTGCAGGTCCCCTCGCAGTGAACCGGTATCGAAGGTCTTGGCCGCGGCGGCGCCGGAGCCTACAGCCTCGTCGGCCACGCCGGTCTCGATCATGCGCCTGGCCGAGGCCAGGACGAGCTCGCGCTTGGTGGGCCACCGGCGGTAGAGGGTGGCGGTGGAGACGCCCGCGCGCCGGGCCACGGCCGCCGTCGTCAGCGCGGCGTAACCGCTCTCGGCCAGGAGATCACGCACGGCCAGCATGATCGCCGGCCCCAGAGCGGCGTCAACCGGCCGCCCAGGAGTGCGCTTGCTCCTCGGTGCCTGTGAGCCGACTGCGTTCATGGGGAGATGGTACCGATCAATAGTGAAACTGATTGACTTCGTTTCCTAGGGCTGTCAGGCTACGCCCATGCGATCCTCGGAAACGCGCTCCATCAACGACTTCGATTCCACCATCGACCTGAGCAGCATCCCGGTCGACACCAGCAGCCCCGTTATGGTCACCGGCGCCACCGGCTACCTGGGCAGCTGGGTCACCAAGGGCCTGCTCGACGCCGGCATCACCGTCCGTGCCGCCGTGCGCGACCCCCAGAACACGAACAAGGTGGCCCACCTGAACCGCATGGCCGAGCAGACACCGGGTACTCTGCGTCTCTTCGCCGGCGACCTGCTCCAGCCCGGCTCCTACGACGAGGCGATGGAGGGCTGCGCGATCGTCATTCACACCGCCTCGCCCATTCTGCACTCGACGGACGACCCACAGCACGACCTGATCGAGCCGGCCCTGGAGGGAACCCGTAACGTGCTGGCCGGAGTCGAGCGCACGCCGTCGGTCACGCGGGTGGTCCTCACCAGCTCGATCGTGGCCATGTACGGCGACGCCGTCGACATCGAGGGCTACCCGGGGCGAATCCTGACCGAGACCTGCTGGAACACCACCTCCTCCGCCGGCCACCAGCCCTATCCCTACTCCAAGACCCTCGCGGAGAAGGAGGCGTGGCGGCTGGCCGCCGAGCAGAGGCGATGGGACCTGGTGACCATCAACCCGGCCATGATCGTTGGTCCCGCCCTGGGGAGCGCACCCACCAGTGAGAGCTTCTCGACCGCGCGGATGCTCATCGACGGCACTGCTCGCCTCGGAGCGCCACGCCTGGGAATCAGCGCCGTCGATGTCCGCGAGGTGGCCCAGGCGCATATCGCCGCCGCTTTCCTGCCTGAGGCCCGCGGGCGCTACATCGTCTCCGCTGAGGACACCGATCTGTTGGCCCTCGCCGGGAGACTGCTGCCGCGCTTCGGGCGGTCTTTTCCTCTACCGCGGCGGCCTTTGCCCGGACCGGTGCTCCTGGCGATGGCACCCAGGGTCGGGCTGACACGAGCCTACGTGCGACGCAACGTGGGCTACACGGTCCGCGCCGACGCCTCGCGGAGTCGGCACGAGCTGGGCATCCGCTACCGACCGGTGCAGGCGTCGCTGGAGGAGATGGTCGAGCAGGTGCTCGGCCAACGGGGATAGGCACCCGTTTGCTCGCCGACGGAGGCCGTCACTCTCCGCGGGGCCGACGACGTCGGGCCGCCCGGGAGGTGGCGCCGTGTCTGCGCACGTGGTGCCAGCGCTCGCGCCACAGGGCGTGCTCCTGCTCGATTTCGGCCAGGCGCGCGGCCAGGCGGTGGGACTCCTCCAGCGACAGGCCCCGGGTGTGCATCCCCAGCTCGGCCAGACGCGCCATCGCCGGTGTCGCCTGCTCGCGCAGGTCGGGCAGGCCCACCAGATCGGGCTGCGCCGGCCGCCTCGCTTCTGTCGCCGGGGTGCGCTCCGTCACCGGCAGCCTGATGCCGCTGGGCGGCGACGCCGGTCGGCGCGGCTCCGAGACCTGCTCGCCGACCGGGACCGTGGCCTCCTCGGGAGTGCGTCCGTCGGGGGCGGCCGGCCCCTGGACCACGCGCATCACCTCGTTGGCCGGAACGTGGTCGCTCCGGTCGCCCAGCGCCAGCCCGGCGGCCGGCAGGACGAGCACCGACAGCACCCCGGCCAGCACGAGGGTGGAGGCGAAGGAGGTCGACATGGCCCCGGCGCTGACCGCCACCTGGGTGACGGCCACGATGATGGGCAGGGCCGTCGTCGAGTAGACGGCGATCTGGAGGCTCTGGCGCATTGAGTAGGCGCGCGAGCCGTCCCTGCGGCGCTCCGCCCGGGAGGCCAGCCACACCGGCACGCCCCGCACGAGCACCAGCAGCACGAAGAAGGCCAGCAGGTTGACCAGGTCCCCGCCGTTGAGCCTGGCCTCGATGCCCATACCGGAGGTGACGAAGAAGATCGGGACGAAGAACCCGTAGGCCAGCCCGTCGAGCTTCTCCTCGAACTCGGCGTCGCCCTCGGGCAAGGCGTGACGCAGGACGAAGCCGGCGGCGAAGGCCCCCAGGATGACGTCGAGGTCGAAGATGGCGGCGATGGCGCACAGCCCCACCAGGAGCAGGACGGTGGCGCGGATGGTGGTCTGGGCCGTCGTCGAGGCCCCCAGGTGGATGGCCTCGACCAGGCGGCGCCCCACGCGCTTGACGCGGCTGGTGAAGCGGACGATGAGCAGGGTGATGAGGAGGAAGACACCCAGGATCACCATGCTCGCCCAGGTGGAGCGTGAACCCAGCAGCAGCGCCATGACGATGACCGGCCCCACCTCGCCGACGGCGCCGTGGTTGAGGATCGAGGCGCCCACCGCCGTGGGCAGCAGACCCCGGTCGCGCAGGATCGGCAGGATCGTGCCGATGGCCGTGGAGGTCATGGCGGTGGCGATGGCGATGCCGTTGGCCGACGCCGCCCCTCCGGTCACCCCGATGACGCTGACCGCACCGAAGGCCAGCCCCAGCGAGAGCAGCCAGGCGACGGCGGCGTGGCGCCCGCCCGCCCCGCGCAGCTCGTTGACGTCGATCTCGTAGCCGGCCATGAGGAAGAGGAAGGCGACGCCGAGCTCGCGCAGCAGCTCGATCGAGGAGTCCTCGACGGCCAGGCCCAGGCCGTGGGGGCCGATGAGCATTCCGCCCAGGATGAGCAGGACGACCTCAGGCACGAGCCGTTTGGGAATGGTCCAGGAGATCAGCGGCGCCATGAAGGCCACTGCGACGATGAGCAGCAGGGAGGTGAAGACCTCGGCCATATCGTCTCCTTGTCTCCAGTCGGGTGCGGGGATGCGGGCAGTGCGGGGCGCGGGGCCGGGCCCGGCGCAGGTCCGCACGAGCCAGTGAGACTACCCCGACCCCGGACCGCCGGGCCCGCTGTCGGGGCTACCGGGCGCGCGAGCCGCCACAAGGCGTCACAATGGAAGCATGCTTATGCCGTACTCTCCCTCCGCCGAACCACTCACG
The DNA here is from genome assembly GCF_031296635.1 of Actinomyces acetigenes. NCBI lineage: Bacteria > Bacillati > Actinomycetota > Actinomycetes > Actinomycetales > Actinomycetaceae > Actinomyces > Actinomyces acetigenes. The sequence continues at coordinate 22,171 of NZ_JASPFC010000026.1, read as the reverse complement.
CGCCTGGCCGATGGGACGGTCAAGCAGATCAGCCCCTTCACCGGCACCGAGGTGTGGACCGTGCCGGGCCGCGCCAACCGGCCCATCTCGCACCCGGTGGCGGAGGTTCGCCCGCTGGAGGAGGCCGACCGCACCCACAGCTGTGCCTTCTGCGCGGCGCGCTACCTGGATACGCCCCCGGAGAAGGCACGCATCGTGCGCGGGGCCGACGGCGGTTTTGAGCGCCTCGACGCCGTCGCCGCCTCCGCCCTGTTCGACACGGTGGCCGAGTTCCGGCGGGTGCCCAACCTCTTCGAGATCCTCTCCTTCGACTACTGGCACACCAACCACGGCTACGAGATCCCTGACGCCGCCCGCGAACGAATGGAGGCCTACCTGGCTGACCCGGCCGGCGTCGAGCACGTGGAGCGGGTGGCGCGCACCAAGCTGGCAGCCGCGGGCGCGGACCCGGCCTCCTGGGACACCATGAGCGAGCGGGACCGCCACACTTTCCTGGCGGCCTTCTTCGCCGGGGGGCACGACGTCATCATCGGCCGGCGCCACTTCACCGACGACGCTCTCGACACCACCGGCCTGGCCGGCTCGGGAACGCTGAGCGTGGCCGAGCACCGCGCCTACACGCACCTGGCGATCCACGCGATGCACAGCCTGTACGAGGCCAACCGGTGGGTGCGCTACGTGGCCGTGTTCCAGAACTGGCTGCGGCCGGCCGGGGCGAGCTTCGACCACCTGCACAAGCAGCTGGTGGGCATCGACGAGCGCGGCGTGACCAGTCAGCTGGAGCTGCAGAAGGTGCGGGCCAACCCCAACCTGTACAACGAGATGGCGGTGGACTACGCCGCCTACCAGGGCCTGCTGGTGGCGAGCAACGACCACGCGGTGGCCTTCGCCGGGTTCGGGCACCGCTACCCGACGCTGGAGGTGTACTCGACGTCGGCCATGCCCGAGCCGTGGCTCATGAGCCGCGAGGAGGTCGACGCCGTCTCCGACCTGGTGCACGCCCTGCACGCGGCCACGGGCGCGGACGTTCCCAGCAACGAGGAGTGGCACCACAAGCCGCTCGACGTGGACCAGCCCATGCCCTGGCACATCACGCTCAAGTGGCGGGTCTCCACCCTGGCCGGTTTCGAGGGCGGCACGAAGATCTACCTCAACACCATTGACCCGTGGACGCTGCGTGACCGAGTGGTGGCGCGCCTGGAGGACCTGCGGGCCGACCGGCTCATCGCGCCGATGGCCGTGGGTGAGGAGTGCCCGACGGCGCCCAACCGGCTCCTGTACAACCCGGTCCTCACCGCCCGGCCGTAGCCGGGACGCGGAGTCAGGCCGCGCCGTCCGCGCTTCCGGGCAGGACCCAGGCGTACTGCACGAGGGTTGGGGCACGCCCACCGACTCAATTTGTGACATGCAACACTTTTCCTGCGCGCACCTTGTCTCTCTAGAGGGCCGTACGTACATTAGCCACACACGAAGGAGCCCCCATGTCGCCCACAAAAACCCAGAGGATAGATCTCCGCGCCACACGACGCCAGGAGACCCTGATTCAGCAAGCCGCCTCCCAGACAGACCGCTCCGTCAGCGAGTTCATCCTGTCCTCAGCGACACTTGAGGCTGAGCGCATTCTCGCCGATCGTCGCTGGTTCTCCGTGACATCAGAGCAGTTCGATGCCATTGAGGCCGCGCTGGACGCTCCGCTGGAGGAAACGCCCCGCTTCGCACGCCTATGGAACCGCCCCTCACCCTTCGGGACCCACATCGACCTTAACAACGAATCGTGAGTAGCGGACACCTCGAGGCCCCTCGACGCCTCACCCGACAGGATGTCACGACAGGATTTCACAGCGGAGCAGTAGAACTGGACGACTGGTTCCAGCGATACGCATGGCAGAACCAGAAGGCCAACAACGCCGTCACATATGTCACTACCCAGGATGATGTCATTCTCGGTTACTACGCCATCACGACGGCTGCCTACTCCCGCGATGACGCACCGGAGGGACTCAATCACCGCAGCCGACCTGAGGAGATTCCGTGTATCCTCCTGGCCCGGCTCGCAGTGGACGAGCGGGCCCAGAGGCACGGAATCGGCGCAGCACTGCTCAAGGACGCGATCGAGCGGTGCTACACGCTCAGCCGAGAAGTTGGCGCCGCTGCCCTTGTCGTGCACTGTCGAGATGAGCAGGCACGTTCCTTCTATCTCACCAACGGCGACTTTCTTCCATCACCCGCTAACAAATTGCACCTGCTGCTCTCCATGAAGCAAGTGACCCGAACACTCAACGACTCATAATTTTCTCTTTCGCCACCCTTGCTTTAGTGAGCCATTCTAAATGGTCAAACTCTCGGAACACCAAACTACCTCTAACATATTCACACGGATCCCAAAACCACCCCCGAAGATTTCTTTGTTCGATTTCCTCAAATAAAAGATCGAAGTCATTCAAGCGTTGTTCCAGCAGATAGATCGTTGCCAGATCAACCAGAATAGCCGTTTCGTCAGCTTGACGGAGGCCTCCACTGTCATTACGCGCCTCCGATTTGATTTGCTCAAGAATAAGCTTAGCACCTAACGGTGTCGTCGCCATGAGAGAACAGGCCAAAATTAACGAGCAGCGAGCATCTCCGGGGGCCCTACGCACAGCTCTGCGTGCGAGATCAAGAGCTCCACTATAATCGGAGACTTGCAGAAGTTTAACAACTTGCTCCCGTTGTTGCTGATCCGTCATTCCCTCAATGACATCCCCCGCAACACCCCGAATAAGCAAGCGATTTGATAGCTCACTCACAATATCCACCATAGATATGTGGCGCTCATTCAAAATGGAAGCCGGAATTCCCAGACGTTCAACCACCCGATGTGAGCTATCTAGATAAGCCAGTTCCCACATAAGTGAACTTGCTGACCACTGATTCAAATAGGTCATCGTTAAGCGCTCAAAAACCCATATGGTTGCATCTTCTCCTGCTGGAAGCACTAGATCTGATTGCTCAACATCAGTTTTGGTGTACCCACTTACTCTATAATCAACCAAATGAGAAACTGCTGCCGTTTCACACCATCTATTCGCCAGTTTCTTAAGTGACCCCTCGTTAGCGATAAGCATTAACTGACTCAACCCAGCAGGCCGAACCCGCTCGCCTTCGCTAAGCTCCTCGTCTAAAATCTTTACCCACTGAGAAAATGGTCCATCGCCAGAATAAGACAACTCGCCTACATAATATCGAATCACCAATTCCATCATGGCATGTCGAATCAGTCTTTTACGTAACCATGTTCTTAGCACCATATCTGCACCAAGGCCACGCTCACCCAACCGCGCCAAGGCAGAGGTGAGACGTATTGTCCGCCGACGTGACAGTTTCGACTCCCGTCCGTCGATAGCCTCACTCACAAGTCGAAGCAGCGCCGTAGTTGGCCACGATTGATCAGGACAATCATGGCCACAATTAAGCAGAAGTCGCCCTGCATCGAAATCCTGACCTGAGCCGGCAACGAATTCACGAAAATCATTGCACGCTTCCGTTCCCCCACAGAACGAATGACCTGTTCTTTCACATTGAGCAGCAATACGTATGATCGACTCTGAGACTTCACGCAGTTCCATGGGCTCACACTCCACGCGCAGGGCGGACAGGGATCTTTCAGATTCTACCCATCTTGCGAAGTAACAAACTGATACCCGGTGTCGCTAACCTCTAGTCACGATCGATCTTACGTCTACATAGGTTGGAGCCCGGCTACTGCATGTTGACGCTCCTGGCTCATACTGTAGAACCTTATGGTGGCGCGCCTGGAGGACCTGCGGGCCGACCGGCTCATCGCGCCGATGGCCGTGGGTGAGGAGTGCCCGACGGCGCCCAACCGGCTCCTGTACAACCCGGTCCTCACCGCCCGGCCGTAGCCGGAACGCGGAGTCAGGCCGCGCCGTCGGCCCCGCGCGGCCGTCAGCAGCCCAGGGCGCTGCGCTCCTCCGACCCCACCCCGCCCAAGCGCCCACACCGTGAACGTCACTGACCTTGCGCGCTCACTCCTGTACGTACATTGTCTGTGCCACCAAGGAGGCCGGAGCGTACCGATCTCAACAGCCCGCAGAACCCAGAGAATCGATCTGCGCGCCACGCCGCTCCAAGAAGCTCTGATTCAGCAAGCCGCCTCCCAGACGGACCGCTCCGTCAGCGAGTTCATCCTGTCCTCAGCGACGCTTGAGGCTGAACGCGTTCTTGCCGACCGTCGCTGGTTCTCCGTGTCATCACAGCAGTTCGATGCCATTGAGGCCGTGCTGGGCGCTCCGCTGGAGGAGACGTCCCGCTTCGCCCGTCTACTGGCCCGGCTCGCAGTGGACGAGCAGGCTCAGACGCGAGGGATCAGTGCAGCACTGCTCAAGGACGCGATCGAGCGGTGCTACTGGCGCACTCAATAGGCACCGTCTACCACCCCTCCCAAACACGAAGCGCCATAAAACACTCAAACCGAATTCGCCACTTGGTTGTTTAAGTGGTGGACAAGATGGGTCCTGCAACCCATGGTTAGTTGTCCCCATGTTTGAAATCCCATCCCAAGAGCATCCACATTAAAGTAATAAGACCGATCGTCCCCGACCGGCCGATGCCTACCACATCCACCTCACCCCATCCCCTCAAGCATGAACCACGGGTGCACTAACAGTACGTGATTTGACATCGCCGTGATCACTTCCCGAAACTCAGAGAAAGTAGAACCCATGACAGAGACCGCTTCAGACAGTGCTGACAGCAACAAGGTTGACAATATGAAGCTGAAGGCGATCGAATACGTCGCCGACGAGACTTCCGCAGTTCAAACGTTTCTGAACTCCACGTGGATAACAAAAGACCACACCTATAGCGAAGAAGGATACACAGGAGTTGTCACTGGCCACCAGACCGTCAGCCAGATGCAGTCCCGCCTAGGCGAGAACCTATGGAACTCCTCGATAGCCGAGCAGTATTTTCAACGAGTCAGAGACTCCCTGAACTCGACGGACACTGCACTCAATTCGATTTCAGGCACCCTTAAAACCGCAAGAGATTACCAAGTCAACTGGGTCGGCGAAAAGGTTACGCCCGAGAGCGAAGAGGCGTCATGGCAAGCCGCCCGGTAGGAAACCGGGACACAAGCAGTTGACAGACATATCCTCGCCAGCAATCTTCCCGTTGCGACACCACTCACCTCATCATAGAAATAAGCCCCGCAGATGATGATCTGCAGCACACACCCAGAGAATGCGAGAAACAACAATGACGTACGTTAAGTATGATATGACAGGAATGAGGGCATTGATTGATGATCTCAACGATCGTGCCGCAGAAATCGACACACAGCGCAGGCGCATCAGAGATTGTAGTACGCGTAACCACGATCCCGTGCCTGATGCTGCCCTCGCGCTTGACAAATCTTCGGGACAGTCCGATGCGGCGGCGACTACCAATATGGGCGCATCCGCAAGCGCAGTAGAGCAAATTGCCTTCGACCTCAAGGAAAGACACGACGTTATCGTCGAGATCAATAGCCTTGGAATTAGTGACGCCTTCAATTCGGGCACATTGACATACTACATCCCTGACGACCAGGATGATACCGTTGTAAACATGCGGACTTTCAATGTCGATGCGGCACGGCAGGCCAGATCGGAAGCCGAAGAATCAAAGACACTAACCGGCGACGACCTGCTTTCCTTCTTGACCAGCAAAGTCCACAGCGGCCAGAACAACCCAATATATGCCGCGGTGTTCGCAGACACCCTGGGGGCAGAGGGCATGGCAAATCTCGCTGAGAGCGTTCAGACGTACTGGGAATTATGGCAACAGAATCCAGCAACCAATGGCACCGAGGACATTGCAACAAAATTCAATGAGACTCAGGAGAAGTACTTCGGCGCATTGTCCGCGCTTTCCATAACTCTCGGAACAGCATCCGCATCCCAAATATGGACACCCCAACACAAGCAAAAGTATGCACATAGCCTGGCATCACTTACTAACGATGACAACACGCCGCCGTATATGCCTTACGCAGTCAATCTACTTCTGTCCGGGGCAAACCACTCGGCAACAAACACAACTACTTTGGGAGACGCTGCCGCCCAAGCTGGAGGAGTATTTGACTCGGAGTTCCTCTCGACCGTTGCTAAGGACCTTCAAGAGTACGAGCAGAACTCCTCGGGAATACCCTCATGGAAAACGAAAATGATGACCAACATGTACCCCATGAGGAGGATGGGGGACTGGGATCCGTTTACCGGACTCCTTACCGCAATGGGCCGGAATCCTGAGGCGGCACTGAACTACTTCGTTCCACCATCAGAAGTAGTTCACGGAGACAATGGTTATACGGTAGAGGACTCACCGACATTCAGTTGGATCATGTCCCGCCACTGGGATGAGACAAGCATGGAGGGGCTGACTGCCGCATTTGCCGGCGTCTCTACGCTCCGCGTTCCTGACGAAGGATCCAAGGATGAACAAGCAGCCTGGATCACCGAGCAAGCCACGCTAGCACTGTCAGGCCTTAGCAATACATCAAAGTTCAGCCCAACCTGGTCTCCACTATCTCGCCAGAACGCGGCCATCATGCTGGGAAACTCTATGCCAGACGTTGATGCCGCCGCACGCAAAAGTGATGCCTCGCAACCATCAAGTCCTTCTGAGAAAAGTTATCCAAAGGTATGGTCCGCTGTTCGCACAAAGGAAGTTCGAGCCCTCCTTCAAGAGGTTGGAACTGACGATACCGCACTAGCCACACTCGGAGAATCGGCTGCACGTTTCTGCGCTGAAAGGACAAAGGCCGACTCGGATATAGAACAGTACACCAATAGCTCCACAGAAACAGCAGTAAGACAAATTGGAAACGACTGCAAGTCCAATGACATGATGATCGGCTTCATACTAGGTACAGCTCAGAAGGGCAGAGAACTCGGCAGAGAAGAGAAAGACGCAGGTATTAATTTCCTATTCTCGGCATTATCGAACGGCATGAAGTTTATTCCCTCACCCCAGTCTGCCGCAGTTGGCTCCGCCGTTTCTATCGCTCAGTCCTATGCTCTGGACTATACCAAAAGCGTGGTCACATCCAGCTCATCAGACAGCACGGCAATGAGCGGCAACGCACCAACGAAACCCGATATCGAATCATATGGGTCAGCATGGAGAGCACAGAACATAGCCAATACTTTCAACACCCTCACAGAAGCGGGTCTTATTCCTGATGGCGCACACCTTAATGCTAATGGCGGGGATTATGACTATCCTCTTATTAAGGCCGACGGGACCATTGATATGGATAAGCTCACGATCAAGGCAGACGGGTCGAACGATAAAGAAGATATCGATAAATACAGCAGCATACTGAATAACCTGTCTAACGATAGTGAGTTCAACGTTTTGGGAGCCCAGAGTGAAGACAGAGAAACGGCATACAAGTTAGGAGTCGACGAAGGCCGTAAATGACTAGGGTGACGTCTGGTCCTTGTCCGTCGCCCGCTCGGGCATAGTCCGTTCTCGTGGGGTGCCCAGTCGCCCGTCTCATACCTCACGTCCGTTCCGCATCACCGATTCGCCCGCTCGGCTATCCCAGTGGTCGTAGGGATGGTCTTTGGCGATGACCGTCCCTGTTGCATGCCTGGCAGCAGTCATGCAACAGGGACGGTGGGTCCATGGGAGTAACCCGTCAGCGATCCCAGGGGGTATGCACCGGGAGCACCAGTCGTCAGCAGCCCAGGGCGCTGCGCTCCTCTGACCCCACCCAGCCCGAGCGGCTCTCCAGGGCGCGGAACCAGCGGGCCAGCGCCGGCCAGAAGGAGACTGACGGCGCCTCCCCGCCGGGGTAGTGCTGGCGCCCGCCGTACTCGTAGGACTGGACGGTGGTGAACAGGCGGATGTCGCTGCCGGTGGGCTTGTCGCCGCACAGGTACTGGCCAATGGCGACGACGGCGGACAGGGCCGGCCCGTCGAGCATCGTCAGGCCGTCCTCACGGGAGGCCTCCATCCGCGTGGCGCGGGCCAGGAGGGTGTCGATGACGTCGAAGCCCACGAGGACGCCGTTGGCCGCCGCCGCGGCCTTCTCCGGGTCCTGGGAGTGAGTGGCCACCGCGTGGCCGACGTTGATCTGCGAGCCGATCCACGTATCCCAGGCGTCGGTGGAGTTGCGACGGTTGAGCGGATAGAGGTCCGGGGCGCCCTCGCGCTGGAGGTCCCACCAAGCAGTGGACAGGTCGAAGAGCATGTCGCCGGAGTCGTCGCTGACGACCTCGCCGGTGGTGGTGTCCACGAGGGCCGGAACGGTGGGGGGCGGCTCGTAGCCGGGGGTCTTCTCGTAGACCTCGGCCAGGGAGCGGGCGCCGAGCGCCGGATCCACGCCGGGTTCGCCGTCGGGACCGGTCAGCTCCCAGTAGCCGTCCGCACCCTTGCCGTAGCTCCAGGACACAGGGATCGCCTCGGTCAGGCCCAGCAGGCGCCGGGCGATGAGGACGCGGCGGCACCACGGACAGGCCCCCGATGCCACGAGTCGGTAGCGCCCCGCCTCCACGGGCAGGTCGCCGCTGGGTACGAATCGGTGTGAGACTGCGATGGCCAAGGGGTGCCTCCCGGGAGGGTCGTCGAGGGGTTGGATGCCCACGGCTAATCATTCCTCGCATATCGGCCGCCGTCACCCGATTCTCACGGGGCGGAATCTCGCATCCCGTACCCGCCGACGCCGACGGTCCTCACTCAACGGGGACATCCTGCGCGTGGGGTTGCACTACCTCTCGGCCAGGGCGGCGTCGCAGTCCAGGACAGTGTTGTGGGCCGGGGAGGAACCGCATCGCGGGCCGCGCAGCCCGCGCCACACGTCAGCGCAGCGTCTCCTCGATGGAGGCCACGAACTCCAGGGCGTCATGCCCGTCCCAGTACGGCTCGCCCAGCAGGTCGCGCACGCGGGCGCAGGCGGCCAGGGCCTCGTCGCGCTCGCCGCGCTCGGCGTGCAGGCGGGCCAGCATGCACAGGGCGCGCGAGGCCGAGTCGCGGTCCTCGGTGTCCATGTAGCCGTCGTAGGCGGCCTCGCAGTGCTGGACGGCCTGCCAGTTCTGGCCGGTGCGCCACAGGATCCAGGCCATGTCGTCGTGCCAGTCGCCGATCTCCCACGCCGAGGAGTAGCCCTCGGTGTCGGCCACGCCGGCGAAGGCCTGGCGGGCCTCCTCCATGATCTGGCGAGCCTCGTCGAGCCGGGCCCGGGCCATGGGCAGGGTGAGGTCGTCCACCAGCGCCCGCGCCGAGCGGCGCAGCGCCCGCCCCCGGTCCAGGCAGCCCTGGTCGGTGCGGGTGTCCTCCAGGTCGGCGGCCTGGCGGAACAGGGCGGCGGCGCGCACATTGTCCTTGAGGTTGGAGGCGGCCATCGCCGCGTGCGAGAGGTACTCCCCCGCCAGCGCCCGGCGCCCCTGGTCCTGCAGGATCCGGGCGGCTTCCAGCGAGTGCTCGGCGACGCTCTCCTCCTCACCCATGGCCATGCCGGTCTGGGCCAGGAGCCGGTGCAGGTACAGGGCGATGCTCCTGGCCCCGGTGCGCTGGGCCAGAGCCAGCGCGGACTCCAGGACCTCGGCGCTCTCCAGGAAGCGCTCAGAGGCCTCCAGCGCCGAGCCCAGGGACAGCAGGGAGGCCACGGCGTACAGGGTGATGCCGGCGGCCAGCATGATGTTGGCCTGCTCGCGGAACTGGGCGATGGCCTCATCGAACTGGCCCACCTCCATGGAGGAGATGCCCAGCAGACGCCGACCGCGGGCGGCCAGGACCGGAGAGACCTTCTCGTGGCGGCGCATGACCTCCTCGGCCAGCAGGCAGCCGTTGTAGACGTCGCCGCACTCGGCCAGGACCTCGGCGCGCGCCATGTCGAGGATGTCGTCCATCCGCTCGGCGTGGCGGTCCTCGGGGACGGCGTCGGCGGCGCGGGCGACGACCTGGATCGCCCCGAGCGCCTCGTCCTTGGCGTGCAGGTCGGTGAGGACCGAGGCCCCCACGAGCAGGGCGTCGGCGGCCAGGACGAGCGCGTCGGTGCCCCCGGGGTCGAGCAGCTCGGTGGACACCAGGTCCTCGACCTGGGCCTCGATCTGCCCGATGAGGGAGGTGGCCCGTTGCAGGCGCTCATCGCGCACGGTGTCCTGGGAGCGCTCGGCGATGGAGTCGGCGGTGATCTCGTTGTCGAGGTTGAGCAGGTCCACGTAGTAGGCGCCCAGTGGCCCGAAGGCCAGCTCGATGAGGGGGCGGATCCGCAGGCGCTCGGCGATGGCCTCGTCCATCTCGGTGCGGCAGGTCATGGCGGCGGCGCGCAGCAGCCCCGTGTGGTACTCCAGGCCCGGGATCTCCTCACCGATCGGGGGCAGCAGGTCGCGCGTGGCCACCTGGTCGACGACGTACCAGTAGTCCATCGTCGAGGAGCCGATGGTGCGGCGGTGGTCGGCGTAGCGGCGCACCGCCTCCTCGCCGTTGCGCACCGGCCGGGGCCGCACGAGGTCCACCAGGGGGAAGGGCTCATTGCCGCTCTGGTGGCTGGTGGCGGCGTGGGCGCGTCGGCCGGCCGTCTCCTGGCTCGACGACGTCGTGCGGGGCGCGTGCTCCTGGACCAGGCCGTTGTCGTCGGCCACGAGACCCAGGAGGGAGGCGACGTCGGGGGCGGCGCCGTCCTCGTCCACGGTCAGGCTCGTCTGGGCCGCCTCGGGCAGCTCCTCGGAGGGCTCCAGGAGGTCGACCTCCACACCCAGCCCGTGGACCGCGCCGGGGGCGGCGTCGAAGGCGGCCCGGGCCAGGGAGCGCTCCAGGTGGTCGGAGACGGTGGAGTTGCCGTTGCGCGTGTCGAACTGCTGGGCCAGGCGCCGGGCCCAGCCGGTCATCTCGGCGTAGGCGCGCGAGATCGTGGTGGAGGACTCCAGCCCCGGCAGCGGGTACCACAGGTCGGCGGCCGGGACCTCGACGCCGAGGGGCTCCTCGCCGCGGCCGGCCCGCTCGGCCTCGCGCAGCACCAGGCTCATGCCGCGCAGGGCCGACAGCAGCACGTAGGCGGACTCGGTCTGCGCCAGCCAGGACAGGTGACGGCGCAGGATCTCCAGGCCCCGGTCCACCCGCCCCACGAGGGCCAGGTACTCCAGGTGGTAGGACAGGGAGATGAGGGCCTTGGGGTTGCGGCGGATCTCCCGGTAGGAGCGCAGGTGCGCCTCCCAGGCCGCCCGGGGCCGGCCGGAGGCCAGCAGGGGCAGCAGCACGAGGGACTGCGTGGTCTGGGGCTGCACTGAGCAGCTGACGGCGCCGGTCAGCGCGGGCACGGCGGTGGCCACGGCCAGCTCCCAGGCCTCGGTGCGGTAGGCGAAGGCGACCTGGCGCATGGGGTCGCAGCCCTCGCAGTCGGCGTTCTCGTCGCGGTGGGTGGCCCGCCAGGCGGCCAGCTCCTCGGCGGCCTCCTCCTCGAGGCCCAGCAGGCCGGCGACCGAGGCGCGCTCTCCGTGGACGACGTGCATGGAGGCGCCCCCGGAGCGGTAGAACTCCTCGAGGCTGGCCTCGAGCTGGCGCACCTTGTCCTTGGAGACCCTGGGGTTGGCTGCCGCCACGGCCACCGCCCACTTGAAGTGCCAGTGCAGGGTGCGCACCTGGGCGTCGTCGAAGGCCTCGGGGCGGCGCTGGTAGCGGCCGAGGTTCCACGAGAAGGGCGCCAGCGCCTTCCACGCCTCGTTGCCCTGCTGGTAGGCCTCGGTCAGGGCCAGTCGGGTGGCGATCCGCAGGTCCTCGTCGCCCAGTGCGTCCGCCCAGCTGACGGCCTCCGCGATGAGGGCCGAGGTCTGGGGGCCGTGGCCGAGGGCATCGGCGTAGGCCAGACGCTCGAGGATGTCTTCGCGTGTGGTCATGGAGTCTGTCCTTCCGGGCGGAGCCTGACGTTGCACCGTCATGAGGCGAAGGCTTCCACCGTGTGCTGCAAGAACGCACGGAATGCGGTCCGTGTACCCCAGGGACGCCGTGGGTGGAGCGTCATCCCGCACCGCTCACCGGTGAACGGCGGCATGGGCATGTCGGGCTCCTTTCGTCCAGAGGGCAGTTGTCCGACGTCCAGTGTTACCGAACAGTTATAGAATCCGCTACTGCAACGGCCAGCGGCAACTCCGCCTCAGGGCATGTCGGGGACGAGCGCCCCCACCGGACCGGCCGGCTCCAGGACCGCCCACCCCGACGCAGGCTCCCACCACTCCAGTGTTTCCAACGGATGCCGCCGCGCCGGGTTCGTCAGACCTGCGCGAGCTAGGACACGAGCAGGGGCTTGGGGGTGTCGGTTGTCTCAGCCCCGGTTCCGCCCTCAGCATCACCCGGAGCGCCGGGGGCCGGCCCGTCGACGACGGCGGCCATCTCCACCGTCGCATCGGCCGTGTCGGCAGCCACGCCGACGGTCACATCGGCCGTCATCGCGGCGACAGGAGCCTGCGCGCTCAGGTGAGCGGGCTCTCCTCCCACGGCCTCAGCAGCGCCGGCGCCGCCGGCGGTCCCGGCGGCCTGGGCAGGCCGGGGCGCCTCGGGCAGGGCAATCACGGTCGCCCCGCTGCCCTCGCCGTCGCCATGGGTCTCGACCTCGGTCTCCGGCCCGCTCTTAGCCCGGGACGCGGGTGCGCTCTCAGCCTCCGGCCCGGCGTCGGGCCGCCTGTCGGCAGGGGCGTCCTGGGCGGCCAGGAGACCGAGGACCTCGCGCAGGGCCGTATCGACGCCGTCGAGGATGAAGTCCAGGGTGCCGGCCAGCTGGGCGTCGTCGAGCCCGACCCCGATGTTGGTGAGGACCTCGGCGCACAGGCCCAGGCCGGCGTCGTCGACCTCGGTGTAGAAGGCGGGGATGAGCCGGCCGCTGGAGACCTCCTGGGCCACGGCGCGCACCCGCGAGAGCTCCGCGGAGCCCGGCAGGTCGGCGGCGAGCTGGTAGTGGGCGCGCACGGCGAGGATCCGGCGGTCGACCACCATGAGCACGTAGTCGAACCCGGCCGCCGAGAAGCGCACCACCCCCTCGGACAGGTCGAGGTCGTATCGGTGGCCGCGCGCGGCCAGCCAGGCGGCGAGCCGCCTGAGGGTCACGGTCGGGGTCACTGACCCCTCCGGCTGATTCCACCAGGCCATCAGTCCTCCTCCCAGGTGACGAGCTCGGGGAAGCGCTCCTGGACGGTGGAGAAGAAGGCAAGGGTCATGCCCAGGCCCATGTCCATGAAGGCGTCGAGCTGGGCCTGGCTCATGCCCGCGCCGACGTAGGCCACCATCTGGGTGCTCAGCAGGAGGCGGCCGGGGTCGTGGGCGGGGGTGACGGCCAGGTCCGGGCCGTAGGTGGAACGGTGCTGGGCGTCGATGAAGGCGCGCATCTCATCGAGGCGCTCGGCCGCCGGGCGCCCGCGCCACATGCCGGCCACGACGAGGGCGGCCTCCTGGTCGTGCAGGTAGACGCCGATGTCGCAGCCCGGGAAGCCCATGAAGACGGCGCCGTCCTCCTCGGGGCCGGCGGTGATGCCGTGCTGGGACAGCCAGGTCTCGACCCGCTGAAGGGTCAGAGCTGGTTGGGCGCTCATGGGATCTCTCGCCTCCTTCCCGGTGCGGGACGTGATGCGGATTCGGTGCGGGTGGCGCCGCTGGGGCGTGCGGCGCGCAGCTGATGATCCGGCCTGGGGCCGGTGGTGATGCAGGGTGGGCCGTCAGAACTCGATGTCGGAGGCGATGTCCGCGACCGTGTCGACCTGGCCGGTGCCGACCTGTGTGCTGCGCACGCTACCCGTTGAGGCCCCCCGACCCCTAGTCGAGCGCGGGGCGCCGACGGCGTCGGGTCGGCTCCCGGCTGCCGGGATCCCTGAGCCCGCCGGCCCGGCGGGGCCCCGGGAGGCGGCGGGGGCGCCGGGCCCCTCCGGGAGTCGCGCCAGCGCCTGGTCCAGGGAACGGCCCAGGACACCGGAGGCCGACTCGGCCAGGGTCAGGCAGCGCGAATCCATCTGCTCGGAGGCCGTGTAACCACGGCGGCCGGCGGCCGGGCTGCGTCGTCCTTTGCCGGCGCGCGCGGTGGGCTCGTTGCGCCCGGGGCGAGTGCGCTGGGGGGCACCCGCAGAGGCGGCCCCCACTCTCCCGTCCTCCCTGGCACCGGATGACCGGGAGAAGGAGGCGCTGTCTTGGGACTTCTTGCGGAAGCCGACCATGGTGGTCCTTTCGGGAACGGTTCCGAACGGCGTCGGGCCGCACGGGGGACGAAGAACTGACAAGCCGACGGGACGGCGAAGGAGTCGCGGCACGTCGTCGAACTCGAGCCGTCTGCGGATCGCCCGAGTGCCAGGCTGGGCGGACGGCGGGTGGGAACGCTAGCGGGGCACCTCGCAGGAGAGCTGGTCGGCGGCGTGGGCCTGCTGGCTCCACAGCTCCTCGGTGAAGGTGTTGTCCAGGATGGAACGGGCCAGGGGCTCGTCGGGGCGCATGATGTCGCGCACCGTCTGCAAGATGAGCTGGCGGCGGTCCTCGAGGCCCTCCTGGCCCAGGATCTGGGCTGAGCGGCCCAGGCCACCCATGAAGTTGACGTACTCCATGGCGTGGTACTGGGGGGAAACCTCGTCGGGGCGCAGCTGGTGGGTGCGGGTCTCCAGCGCCTTGCGCACGTCGCGGCGCAGGGCCTCCTGGCCGCCCTGGGAGCGCACGTAGAAGGGAAGCAGCCGGTTCATCATGAGGTAGTGGGCGATGGCGTAGTCGACGTAGTAGAAGAAGGCCAGGCCCACCCCCTCCTCGGCGGCCTGCTCCGACTCGGACTTCTGCCACTCGGCGTAGCAGGTGGTCTTGGCGACCTCCTTGGCCCAGGTGGGCGCGGCCGCCATGGCCTCGGTGGGCTGGAAGGCCACGCGCGACTTGCAGCGCGGGCAGGTGATGAACACCGGCATGTGGTAGAGCTCGGGCAGCGGCACCGGGTCGCCGCACTTGTCGCAGGTGAAGGAGAACTGAGCCTGGCGCCAGTCGGTCATGGCCCGGTTCCACTCCTCGCGGGCCTGCTCGGCGCGGCCGGGGGCGAAGACCTCCTCGATGATGTTGCGCAGGCGCGCCTCGAAGCCGCCCACGAGGTTGGCCGCGTCCTGGAGGCGGGCGGAGAGCTGACGGTCCTCGTCGATGGACAGGTCGGCGTCGATGTCCAGGAAGGGGGCGAAGTGCTTGGCGAAGACCCTCTGGGCCTTGGTGTGCAGGAACATGATCTGGGCCTCGACCTCCGAGCGGAAGGCGGAGACGGAGGCCGGATCGGTGATCTGCATCTCCATCGCGGTACGGGCCGAGCTGACGCCGAACTCCCGGGCGCGAGCCTCCAACCGGTCCAGGTAGGTGCTCAGGCGCTGAGTGAGTGCCTGAAGCCGCCGGTAGTAGCGGACGTAGGCGGACATGTCAGGCTCCTTGCGGTGGAGGATCGGGATTATCACTGAGGAAGGCGCCGATTGCCGAGGCTGTAGACACGCGACCCGGGGCCGGCGACCACGCCGACGCACGAGCCCGGCACAGAGACGCCCACGGCTGCCAGCACTGTGGATGCTACTCAACTAGAGACTTCAACTGCGACCTGTTCGTGATCTTTTGACATCGCCAGGCTCAGCATCCGGGCAGGACTCCCCCTTGCCATTCCTCCGACGACATGACTTCTCGTCCGCCCACAATGGCGGCGCCATGCAGGAGAAAAGTCCTGGCGTGACCCGCGTCGGAGCGAACCGAGAAACGCCGATAAGTGACAAGGATCACGACGTCGATGTAGGTGCGATCCGGCTGGCCGGAGCCTGCGACGAGACCTTCCTGTGACCCGCAGCTGGCCCAACGGCCCTTGAACCGCGTGTTCGTAGGGTAGGTCGCCAGTTCGTACCCTTAACCCCCGAACGCGAGGCATAAGGTACGAACGCGACGACGGGGCCGGCGGCTACGCGCGCACGCCCTCCACGTCCTTGAGGGCCTTGGTGAGAGCCTCCGCCACCCCACGCGCTCCAAGACTGCGGTTCTTCGCACTCAGACGCTTGAGTGCCCACCTGAACAGGTCTTCCTGGGAGGCCCACTCCGGGTTCTTCGCACATGCCTGGGCCATGAGCCCCACCAGCTCGCGGGGATGGATCTCCTGGATGGACCCCACATGGTCCAAGGCGTTACGACGGTAGGTCGGAGCCGCGAGCGCGTCGTCCCGGCAGGCCCACACGAAGCCGTCCTCGTCGAAGTAGGCGAAGGCCTCCCCCAGGGCCGCCCGGATCGACTCCTCGCGTGATTTGACGGTTCGCGACAGTCCGAAGGCGCGGGAGATCTTGACGTAGAGCCGATGCTTGGAGATCGGGGCCTCGACCTGGCAGATGGCAGTGGCGACCTCGACAAGCACCTTCCTGGCCTCAGGGTCAGTACTGGCTCGGTCGAGGATCTCCAGGGGGCGCACACCCGCCGGGGTCCAAGCGGTGTACTCCTCGCCAGGGGCACGCGGGCCGGAAGCAGGAACCGGCGCCTCGCCGCCCACGTCGGTGGCGCCCCGGGCATCAGCCTTCGAGTCGTCGTCGGTCAGCGACGCAGCGTCCTCAGCACGGGCAGCCTGCCCCGACTCGAGCACGGTGGTTGACGGCGTCGGCGGCACCCAGTGGCCGCCGGCTGCCGTGACGAGTCGGGCGACGACGGCCTTCGGGTCTGCCACCCATTCGGGCATCCAGACCCGCTCGACCCGCTGCCAGCCCATGGTGTGCAGGACCTCGACCGGCAGCAGGTCGCGGTCGACGACGCCCTCTCGTTTGTTCCACTGCGGCCCGTCGAGCATGACGGCCACGGTGGGGAGGTCTGGCTGGTCGGCACGTGCCAGCACGAGGTCGATCTCGAAGGTGGAGTGACCGACGCCGGTGTGGACCACGAGCCCGGCAGCGTCCAGCGCCTCGGCGATCTCACGCCGGTGCCAGTTAAGGGGGCTCTGCGAGGCCGGCAGGGCCCGTGGGGCCCGTCCCTCGGCGGCCTGGTGGAGGTAGGCGCGCAGGTCCTTGACTCCTCGGTGGGCCGTGCGCTCGGCGTGCAGGTCCTGGGGGTCGAAGCTGGTGAAGATGATGATCTGCCTGCGGGCCCGAGTGATGGCCACGTTGAGGCGGCGCTCGCCGCCTGCGTGATTGAGGACCCCGAAGTTCAGCGGCAGGTCACCGTGCGAGTTGGCGGCGAAGGTCGCTGAGAACAGGATCGTGTCGCGCTCCTCACCCTGGACGTTCTCCAGGTTTCTGACGAACAGGCCGTCGCGGGCGTCGAGGGCCTCAATGACTCGGGGTGATGCGGCCTTGCGCAGCCTGTTCTCGATGAGGTCGCGCTGGCGGTCGTTGAAGGTGATGACGCCCAGCGAGGGCAAACGCTCGGGGGATGCCTCGACGTGCCGGAGCACCTCCTCCACGACGCGTTGAGCCTCGTGCGGATTGGTGTTCGGAGAAACACTGGGGTGCCGAGCCCTGTCCTCGGGCCGGAAGTAGCGGCCGCGAACCCGCCGCAGTGAGATGCCGTGCCCACCGGGGCCGTCATCAGAACCGGCGGCCATGGTCAGCGGGCTCGGGAAGGTGAGCAGCTTGCCGTCGTAGTAGTGGCGGTTGGAGAAGGCGACGAGGGACTCGTCCCGGCTGCGGTAGTGCCAGGTGAGACGGCGCTGAAGCAGACCACTATCCAGGCACCGGGTGAGGATGGAGTCGGCCTCGGCCGCCTGCTCCCCTCGTGTCTCGCCGGCAGCGGGGGTGGGGGGCATCTGCTTGGGGTCACCGACCACGACCGCACTGCGGCCGCGCCCCATGGCACCCACGGCATCGGCCACCCGGATCTGGGAGGCCTCATCGAAGACGACAATGTCCACGTAGCGGCGGTCGGCCGGGAAGAACCGGGCCACCGAGTCGGGCGAGACGAGTAGGCAGGGAGTCAGGGCGGTGATGAGGTCGCCGTAGGTGCGGATCAGCTCGCGCACACTCATGGCGCTGCGACGACGGTTGAGCTCGCTGCGCAGTGCCTCGGCGCGGGCGGCGGCGCCCTGAAGGACCTGGTCGCGGTGGGCCAGGACGACGTCGAGCAGTTCGGGGGTGAGGGCTGCCCGCAGCTCTTGGAGAGTGCTGCGGTAGCGGTCGATGAGCCGGTTGTGGGCGGCGGCGTCGAAGGCGTCCAGGCCGGTGGCGCGGGCCCGCTCCTCCAGGGCGGCTTGGGCGGCCGCAGAATCGGCGGAGTCTTCAGAGCCCCCGAGCTGGGCAAGTATCTCTCGGAGCCTGCTATAGGACGGGCCAGCCGGTGCCGGCTCGTACAGGCCTCGGCGGTAGGTGTCGAGCTCGGCGCGGATCCCTGCCAGCTCGGAGCGCAGCACAGTCGGGTTAGAGCGCTCAGCCACTTCACCGGCGCCGACCTCGGACCCGGCGCCGTCTCCGGGCTCTCCTCGCCGCAGGGCCAGGGCGCGGCGCAGTGCCCGACGAACCTCGGTCGGCTTCATTCCGTTGTCGTGCAGGTTGAGCAGCAGGTCCCCGATGCCGGTCTCCTCGCGCAGGCGCCGAGCGACGACGTCGAGGGCTGACTTCTTCTCGGCGACGAACATGATGGTCCGCCCCGTGGCCAGTGCCCGGAAGATGAGGTTGGAGACGGTCTGGGACTTTCCCGTTCCGGGCGGCCCCTCGACGACGAGGCTGCGTCCGGCGACGGCGTCGGCCACGATTCGGGCCTGAGCGGAGTCCGCGGCCAGGGGCAGGTCCTGGGTCGCCTCGTCGATATCGAGATCCGTGTGAGCCGGCCCAGCCGGGTCCACGAAGTTGTGGTGCCCTCCGGCCATGAGGTGGGCGACGAGAGGGTTGGCGGAGATCGTCGGCCAGTGGTCCTCGAGGTCCTTCCACATCCGGTAGGTGGAGAAGCGGAACAGTCCCAGGTGGACCGTGGGGGTGACGACGTCGTCCCAGCCGGCACGTCGCAGACGGTCGCGCACGTTGTCGAGAGTGGCTCGAAGGTCGATGCCGTGCTCGTCAAGCTTCGGGCTCCTCAGCTCGGTGAGCTCGATACCGGTGTCCCGCGCGAAACGGTCGAGGAAGGAGTAGTTGGGTGTGGAGGCGCCGGTCTCGTCGAGGATAAGCCTGAAGTCGTCGCCGATCCGCTCGAGGTTGACCGGAATGAGGATGAGCGGGGAGTGCAGGCGGCTGCCGTCACTGTCCCAATGGAGGGTGCCGATGGCCAGGTAAAGATTGTTGGCGCCGGTCTCCTCGACGGCGGTACGGGCGCTGGTGGCCAGGGCCTGGAGGCGCTGCACACGCTCCTTGGGTGCCAGCTCGACCTCGACGGTTCGTTCCTGCAGGAATGATTCCGCTCGGATCTGCTCCTGCTGAAGGTCGTCGTCGGACAGCCCAGCGGGCCGGTATCGCCCCGCGGCGAGGGTGATGTACTCCTTGTCATTAACAAGATCCTCGAGCTCATCGATGAGCGCCGGCGGGACGCGCAGCTCCACGGCGTCGCGAGAGATGCGATTGATGAGGGGGTTGCGCAGGGAGAGGTCGAGCAGGCTCTTCTGCCAGTTTTGGACCGGTGTGGGCGCCTTGGGCACGGGCAGGTTGTCAGAGGTCATGGAGTTCATGCGGTTCATGGGTGGTGAAGGGATGGGCGTCATCCCGCTCGCCCGACTCGGCTGGGCCGGCTCGGACGCCCCGCACACCACGAGCCTGTCGTTGAGGGACGCCGATGGCCGCCGGTGGACGGCCGCTGCGGGCAGGGGATAGGGATTGCTCCGGCCGACAAGCGCAGATTACAACGGCCCTGAAAGGAACAGACCATTCCTCCGAAGAGCCCCTCCCCCGCGTGTTCGTAGGGTAGGTCGCCGGTTCGTACCCTTAACCCCCGAACGGGCGGCATAAGGTACGAACGCGACGGCGGGTCTTCCGCACTGGTGTCTTACAGGCGGGCGGTGCGGGCGGGGTCGAGGCTCAGGGCGACGCACGTCCCGGGAGCGTGGGGGCGCCGGGTCAGGGCGGTAGCACGGGTAGCACGGGCCGGCTCACGCTCAGCCGGGACATCCGCCCCGACTCCGGCCAGCCCGTCCGGTCCGGCCAGCCCGTCCGGCCCCGCCAGGCCTGCGAGCCGTTCGGGGTTGAGCTCGACCTCCACCTCCCACTGGCCGCGACGCAGCCGCGAGGCCAGCACGGTGGCCGGCACGGTGGCCGGCACGGTGGCCGGCAGGGTGGCCGGCAGCGTCCCCGGTGTCTCCGGTGCCGCCAGTGTCTCCGTCTGCGCGGACCCACCCCGCTCCCCCGGTTCCCCCTCAGCGGCCTCCACCACGCGCAGCGCGCCGGGGGCGAGGGCAAGGTCGCCGACGACGTCGAATCCCAGGAACCGCGCCACCTTGCTGCTGGCGGGGTCGGCCCACAGGCGTTGAGGGGTGTCCAGGCGCAGGAGGCGGCCCGCCTCCATGACGCCGACCCGGTCGGCCACGGTCATGGCCTCGTCCTGGTCGTGGGTGACGTAGAGCGCCGTCGTACCGCCCTGGCGCAGGATGGTGCGCACGTCGGTGGCCAGCTGCTCGCGCAGGGCCCGGTCCAGGGCGGACAGGGGCTCGTCGAGCAGCAGGAGCCTCGGCGCCGGGGCCAGCGCCCGGGCCAGGGCCACCCGCTGGGCCTGCCCACCGGACAGGGTCGTCACACGCCGCCGCTCGAAGCCGGGCAGGCCGACGAGCTCGAGCATCTCGCGCACGCGCTCGCCCCGCTGGGCACGCGGCAGGCCGGTGAGCCCGTAGGCGATGTTGCTGCCGACGTCGCGGTGCTCGAAGAGCTGGCCGTCCTGGAACATGAGGCCAAAGCCGCGCTTGTGGACGGGCACGCGCACCATGCTCCGCCCGTCCCAGGCGACCTCGCCGGCGGCCACGTCCTCCAGGCCGGCCACCGCCCGCAGCAGGGAGGACTTGCCCGAGCCCGAGGCCCCCAGGAGGGCGACGACCTCCCCGGCGGCCACCTCCAGGTTGACGCCGTCGACGGCGCGCAGGTCCCCGTAGGTCACGGCGAGTCCGCGCACGGACAGGCCCGTCGAAGCACTGGTGCCACTGGCAGTAGGGCTCATGGCCGCTCGCCTCCGTCCGTCCTGGGCCCGCGCACCCGAGCCGCCTCGTTGCTTCCACCCGTCGCGCCCGCCGCTTGCCCACCGGCCCGCAAGGAGACCCCACGATCCGGGGCCGGCAGACGCTTCGACGTCCCAGCCGGCCCGGGCGCCGGGTCCGAGGCGGATACGGCGTCCGCCCGTCGCTCGCGGCGAGTCTCAATGCGACCGCCGCATCCGCCCGCAGTGCCCTTGACGCCCGCCAGCCTGCGCCCGTCCAGGTTTGCAGCGCTCAGGAAGTCTGCCGATCGACTGCTTCGTGCCCCCACGTGCCGACGTCGCCCGGGGCCGAGCCGGGTCTGGAGCCACTCGCAGCCGAGCATGACGGCGGCGCTGCCCACCGCCAGGACCACGCCCCCTGCCAGCGCCATCCCCTGGTTCTGGGAGCCGGGGCTGCCGATGAGCCGGTAGACGACCACCGGCAGGGTCGGCTCCTGGGGGCGGGCCAGGAACGACGTCGCTCCGAACTCCCCCAGCGACGTCGCCAGGGCGAAGCCGGCCGCCAGCCCGCCGGCGCGCAGCAGCTGGGGCCCGTCCACGGTCGCCAGCACCCGGCCGGGCCCGGCCCCCAGGGCGGCCGCCGCCTCGCGCTGACGCGGGTCGATGGCGCGCAGCGCCGGCAGTAGGGTGCGCACCACGAGCGGCACAGCCACGACGGCCTGCGCCAGCGGCAGGATCCACCAGGAGCGGGTCAGGGCCAGCGGCGGGCGCGCCAGGGTGATGAGGAAGCCGAAGCCGACCGTCACGGCGGACACGCCCAGCGGCAGCATGAAGGCGGCGTCGAGCCCGGCGATGACTCGGGCCAGCGCCCGGCTGCGGGGTCGGCGCGAGACCACCAGGCACACCGCCACCCCCAGGCTCAGGGCGATGGCCGCCGCCGCCACGGACACGGACACCGAGTTGGCGGCCGCCTCCCACACGGTCACGAGCAGGGCGCTGCGCCCGCCGGTCGAGCCCAGGTCGGTGTAGTTCGCCAGCGTCCAGGCGCCGTCGCGCTGCAGGGAGCGCGCCACCAGCACCGCCATCGGCGCCACCAGCAGCCCCCCGACCGTGGCCGCGGTGACCGCGAGCGCGGGGGTGT
>NZ_JASPFC010000025.1:0-43049 GCF_031296635.1 Actinomyces acetigenes | reverse complement strand
GTTCTGTCGGGGATTCTTTCCATTGGTGGTGAGGGTCTGGACCTCGGCAACAGGCAGGTTGACGGTGCTGGTAGTGGTGATAGCCGGCAGAGTGCCACTGCTTCCGTCAGTGGCGGTATAGGAGGCCGAGTAAGCGACCTTGATCGTCAACGGCGTGCTACCACCCAGGTGAGCACTGGAACGGTTGAAGGAGATCGTGCACGGACTCGACCCCTCAGGCATACCGGAGTGCCAGGCAACACCAAACCCAGTGCAGGATGCCTTCCCATCCGGAGCTGACAGCTGCAAACCAGACGACCCAGCCGTGACAGTCACGGAGGTACTCCCGGCCGTTGCGGTCGCCTTGACACTTGTTGGAGTCTCACCAGTAGCCCACACCCAGGTGTCCATGCCCACCAGGGTCGCGCCCTGGGAGCCGACCTTCGGATTCGTCTGAACTGTTGGGGCGGGGATCTTCACCACCTTCCACGCGGCCCGGGCGAGTCGACCGGCCGAGACGCAGGGAGCCGGTGGGCCAGCACCGGGCTCGACCCAGATGAACTCGTCAGGATTACTCGCGTAGAACTCACGGATCTCCTGGGCGTCCTCGGCCTTCTCCTCCTCGGAAACAGAGGAGCCGCCAAGAGCGGGGGCCAGGTACAACATCTTGCAGGACCGCACGTACCAGCTCCCTCCGCTGTCGTTCTTGTGCTTCTCATAGTCCGGAAGACCCTGAACAATATAAGGGCTCAATAGCCCGCCTGTGTCTCCGGTGACACCGCGGGCCTTGGCCCCACCCCTGGCCGCAAGCTCGGCCGGGCTCATGAAGTGAACATACCTGCAAAGAGGGAGGCTTATTCATAGGGGCGTTTAGGGTGTTTAAAGGGGATGTGTGTCGTTAAGTAGGGTGGCGGCTTGCTCTTGAGAGAATCTTTGGTGTCTAAGCCAATCCAACCAAGAAGCAAACCGCCATGACGAATAGTAGCACGAGAATCTCCCGCAGCGAGGTCCTGGACCTGTGCGAGACCATTCACGCCTCCGGTCCCCTGCCGGTGTTCGGGGCGAGGGCGCTGGGGCTGTTCCTGTGCGTGCGCCTGACCCTGACCTACCTGCGCCACAACCTGCCCCAGGAGCTGCTCGCCGAGGCCTACTGCGTCTCGCAGGCCACCGTCTCCCGCGTCATCGGCGCCAACACGCCCCTGATCGCCCAGGTTCTTCAGGAGCACGTGCCTACGGTGGAGGATCTGGGCCCCACGGCCCAGCTGATCATCGACGGCACCCTCCTGGAGTGCTGGTCCTGGGCTGATCATCCTGAGCTTGACTTAAGGCAAGCACAAGACCACAGGTCTGAACGTCCAGGTCGCCTGCACCCTCTCAGGGACCCTGGCCTGGGTCTCCGACCCCCAGGACGGATGCACGCACGACGCCAAGGCCCTGCGCCGCTGCGGCCTGCTCGACGTACCCGCCACCGACCTCCCAGACGGAGTCTCACCACCACGCCATATCGGCGACAAGGGATACATCGGACTGGGCATGATCACCCCGAAAAGAAAACCCCCGAACCTGCCGCTCCACCCAGATGACAAGGCCTACAACAAAACCGTCAACCAGATCCGCTACAAGATCGAGAGAGTCATCGCCAACATCAAGACCTGAAGAGTCCTGCACACCGGCTACAGAAGACCACTAGACACCTTCCCAGAAACCATCACAACCATCCTCGGACTCATATTCACCTACACCCCATGAATAAGCCTCAGGGTCAACCGTCACCGTCTCCGACGACGAGGACGTGACACCCCCACCACTACCATCCGCCCCTGCAGTGACATACTCCACGCTCACAGACGCAGTAATCTCACCACCACCATCACCCGACGCCGACGCGCCTCCACCAGCAGTAGTAGTTTCTTTTGCTTCGGCACCAACGGGATGCAGGACGCCAGTGGCAATGCCCAATGCAGCGAACACGACGAGCAAATTCCTTCTTGATGCTCGCGTTTTCCTCATTTCGCCTACCCCCTAATCGACTGAGCACTCTCCGTCTTGCCCCTGCTGTTCTTCAGCGGCTAGCCAGCTGTTATTGCCGGAACGCACCATCCTTGTCGCTAACGGCACCTGAATCCTATGCGCTTGTGTTGTCACGTCATTGCCGTTACTGTCAAGCATCAACATTTTTCTTTGATCAACACATAGCGCCACCTGCGCGGCCGCCCCGCCACCATCGACATAAACATCTGACACAGAGACTCGCACAGGCGGCTGGGCGTGCTGGCCATCAGCCTTCATCTTGGCCGCATTGTCAATAACGTGCTGCAACGTTAACCCGGTAGCAACTTTATCGATTCCCGTTGTGTCTTTTCCTCCACCAAACCAGATTCGCCAGGTGGCTTTGTCGTAGGCGATGAAGTCCTGAAGGACCTTGGTCTGGGTGGCGTCCAAGTCTTTGGGGATGGAGACCACCGTGTACCCCAGGGTGGGGTCGGACAAGGACTCAGCAGTCACCGCACCAGCACTGGCAGCACCACTCGCACCAGCCGGACCAGCAGACGTCGCCGCCGGCGACGCCGAGGAACCACTACTAGCACCCGCCGTATTGAGCGGCGGGACCGTCCCACCACCCTTAGGACTGCCCGACGAGCACCCCACCAGCGCCAACGAGGCAGCCAGCACCCCCGCACCCAGAGCGCCAGCGACACGACCACGACCAGACAGGCGGATGAGGGAACGAGCCATGAGGAAGCACCTCCACGATCAGGCCGAGCACAACCCCCTCGGCACAGCAGCAACCCCTTGACCCTACCGGCCGGTCACAACAATGTCACGGCCCCGACCAAGGCCACCCACCAGGGGGTCGGCAAAGTTGGTGGGTGGGGGTGTCTGAGCCGTTTTGACGGGGGTGGTGTGTCGCTAGGACGGGGGCGCGGGCCCCGCAGGGACGATGAGTGGTGTCTAATCAATCCCTTCGTCCTGGGAGCCCGCGCCGATGTCATCTTCCACCACGACCGCCTTGTCGCACCAGCCCCTGGTCCAGGTTCTCAAGAACATCACCGACCCACGCGACAGGCGCGGAGTGCGCCATGACCTGCTTACGGTGCTGTCCCTGGCCGTGACCGGAGTGCTGGCCGGCTGTCGCAGCCTGACAGCGATATGGGAGCACGCCACCGACCTGACCGGCGCCGACCTGGAGGCCCTGGGACTAGCGGAGGGCCAGGCCCTGCCCTCGGAGTCGACCATCCGCCGAGTCCTGCAGAACCTGGACCCCGCTGACGTTGATGCCCACCTGAGGTCATGGTTGTGCACACGCACCGGCACCATCGAAGGAAGAACAGTCATCGCGGTGGACGGCAAGACCATGCGCGGGGCCCGCACCAGCAAGGACCCGGCGCCTCATCTCCTGGCCGCTTTGGACCACGCCACCGGCGCCGTACTGACCCAGCAGCGAGTGGCAGGCAAGTCCAACGAGATCCCCGCGCTCAGGGAGCTTCTTGAACCGTTGGACCTGGAAGGGGTGGTGGTGAGCGCCGATGCGATGCACACCCAGACAGGCACCGTCCAGTGGATCCGCGATCAGGGTGGTCACTACCTTCTCACGCCTCTGGGCAACCAGAAGATCCTTCGCAAGACGCTCAAGGCCCTGCCCTGGAAGAACGTCCCATCCACCTCCTGGATCGATACCAGTCATGGGCGGCGGGTGCGGCGTACTGTCAAGGCCGTCGAGGCTCCCGCCTGGGTGGACTTCCCCACAGCCGCTCAGGTGGTCCAGCTCCGACGCACCAGGACCATCAAGAGCAGGAAGCATGTTGAGGTGGTCTACCCGGGCTGCTCCCTACCCATGACCGATGCCCAGCCCGAGGCCATCGCCGCCTGAATCCAAGGGCACTGGGGAATAGAGAACCGACTCCACATCGGTCAGAGACGTCATCTTCGACGAGGACCGCCACCAGCTACGCACCGCTAACGGCCCCGAGATCATGGCCGCACTACGCAACCTGGCCACCCGGCCTCATCCGACTCTTCCACAGCGCCAGCACCTCCATCGCCCCAACCACCAGATCCCTGTCACGACACCCCAAACAAGCCATCAAACTACTCACCCAAACCCCCACCTAAACCAACTTTGCCGACCCCCCTGCCCGGCGCATAGACTTCGACCAAAACTTCAGAAACGACGCGGCTCCGGGTCGTTTCTGAAGTTTTGGTCGAAGTGTGCGGCCGCGCCGCGCCTCCAGGGGCCGAGCGGTCGCGCTGTCAGGGACCGAGCGGTCGCGCCGTCGCGGACCGAGCGGTCGGCCTCCGGCAACTCGCCCGACTTTGCAGAATCGAGATCTTCCGTTACCTTACCGTGAGACGTCTGACATCTGCCGTCTACG
This sequence comes from Actinomyces acetigenes, assembly GCF_031296635.1. NCBI lineage: Bacteria > Bacillati > Actinomycetota > Actinomycetes > Actinomycetales > Actinomycetaceae > Actinomyces > Actinomyces acetigenes. The sequence continues at coordinate 38,697 of NZ_JASPFC010000025.1, read as the reverse complement.
TCTCCTGTTGAAGGCAAGGCCGCCTCGGCTCCCTAGAACGGAACACCTATGACATCGCACAGTCCTTTTTCCCGGAGGCGCCTGCCCGCCCTCCTGGGCTCCCTGCCACTGGCCGCCACCGGCCTGATCGCCGCCGCACCCCCGGCGCTCGCCATCCCCACGACTGACGGCCTGGCCGACGTCACCATCACACAGGTGAACGCACCCGCGGACGGCCTCTACGCCGTCGGCGACGTCATGACCTTCAACATCACCCTGACCAACACCAGCGGCGAGGCCCACTCCTACGCCCCTGCCTCGACGAACCTGTCCGGGAACGTCTCCAAGTGCCGGTGGCGCAACGTCCCGGCCGGGACCACCAAGACCGACTGCACCGGCCTGGCCACGCACACGGTGACCGCCGAGGACGTCAAGGCCGGCGGCTTCACCCCGCAGATCGCCTACGAGGTCAAGGCAGTGGAGTACGCCGGGAAGGCCCTCAGCACCCCGGAGACGATCAGCGGCGCGACGAGCCCGGTCAAGGCCGCCACGCTGCGGGTCGAGTCGATCACGCCGTCGTCAAACCAGGAGAACTACAAGCTGGGCGACACCGTCAGCTACACGGTGCGCGTGCGCTCGGTGTCGGACAAGACGATCAACGTCGCCGCCACCGACTCCTCCTTCGACGACCTGGGCCGCCAGTGCCACTGGGCCGGCCTCAAGCCAGGCAAGGGCGCCGTCTACAACTGCAAGGCGCTCACCCACACGATCACGCAGGCCGACGTCGACGCCGGCCGCTGGACGCCGTCGATCACCCTGACGGCCACCGGCACCGACGGCGCCGCCCTCCAGACGCTCACCGCCACCGGCAACCCGATCAACGTCGTCGGCGACCACCCGCAGGCCACGCCCGCGCCGGCACCCGACGCGAGCACCGACCTGCCGGCCTCAATGAGCCAGGCCCAGCACGTGGCCCCCAACACGGCCACCGACAACTACCGCATCCCGGCGATCACCACCGCCCCCAACGGGGACCTGCTCATCTCCTACGACGAGCGCCCGAAGGACAACGGCAACGACGGCAGCGACGCCCCCAACCCGAACCACATCGTCCAGCGCCGCTCCACCGACGGCGGCAAGACCTGGTCGGCGCCCACCTACATCCACCAGGGCACGGAGACCGGCAAGAAGGTCGGCTACTCCGACCCGAGCTACGTCGTCGACCACCAGACGGGCACGATCTTCAACTTCCACGTCAAGTCCTACGACCAGGGCTGGGGCGGCTCGCAGGCCGGCACCGACCCGGACAACCGGGGCGTCATCCAGGCCGAGGTGTCGACCTCCACGGACAACGGCTGGACCTGGACGCACCGCACCATCACCGCGGACATCACGAAGAACAACCCGTGGACCGCGCGCTTCGCGGCCTCGGGCCAGGGCATCCAGATCCAGCACGGCCCTCACGCCGGGCGCCTGGTACAGCAGTACACGATCAGGACCGCCGGCGGCGCGGTGCAGGCGGTCTCGGTCTACTCCGACGACCACGGGAAGACGTGGCAGGCCGGCACGCCGATCGGGACCGGCATGGATGAGAACAAGGTCGTTGAGCTCTCCGACGGCTCCCTCATGCTCAACTCGCGCGCCTCAGACGGCTCCGGCTTCCGCAAGGTGGCCCACTCCACCGACGGCGGGCAGACCTGGAGCGAGCCGGTGTCCGACAAGAACCTGCCCGACTCGGTGGACAACGCCCAGATCATCCGGGCATTCCCGAACGCCGCCCCGGACGACCCGCGCGCCAAGGTGCTGCTGCTGAGCCACTCACCGAACCCGAAGCCGTGGTCGCGCGACCGCGGTACCATCTCGATGTCCTGTGACGACGGCGCCTCCTGGACGACCAGCAAGGTCTTCCACGAGCCCTTCGTCGGCTACACGACGATCGCGGTGCAGTCCGACGGCAGCATCGGCCTGCTCAGCGAGGACGCCCATGACGGCGCTAGCTACGGCGGCATCTGGTACCGCAACTTCACGATGAACTGGCTCGGCGAGCAGTGCGGCCAGAAGCAGCCGGAGCCGAGCCCGACGCCGTCGCCAACGGCGGCACCCTCGGCGGCACCGTCGGAGAAGCCGGCCCCGTCGGCTGCGCCGAGCGCCAAGCCCACGCAGGCCCCGGCGCCGTCCTCCGCGCCCGAGCCGAGTGCTGCACCGGAGCCGAGCAGCGCCCCGGCTCCGGAGCCCACGACCGCTCCGAGCACGGAGCCCACGGCAGCCCCGACGCCGAGCTCCGCGCCCGAGCCGAGTGCTGGGCCGACTGCTGCGCCGGCACCGGAGACGTCGTCTGCTCCGACCGCTGAGCCGACGCAGAAGCCGGGTGCGCAGCCCAGTGCTGCGCCGACACAGAAGCCGGGTGCGCAGCCGAGCTCGGCGCCCAAGCCGGGCGCCACGGGTCGGGCGCCGTCGGTGGTGAACCCGAAGGCGACCGCTGCGCCGACGCAGTCGGGGAAGCCGTCGTCGAGCGCGAGCCCGGCACCGAGTCGGAGCGCGGCGGCGACGTCTAAGCCGGGCATGGAGCCCGATGAGATCGATCGGCCGTCTGACGGGGCCATGGCGCAGCCGACCGGTGGCGCCAGCACGCCGAGCGCCACGCCGACGCAGGCGGCGAAGGCCGGCAGCAGCCTGTCTCGCACGGGAACCAACGCGCTGCTGGGCCTGGGCCTTGCGGGTGTCGCGGTTGTCGGCGGTTACCTGCTGCTACGGGCTCGTCGCGCGAAGAACTGAACACGATGAGTCGGCTATCCGGCTCGGAGCGCTGACTGAGGGGTGGGACGCCGGCGCGCCCCACCCCTCAGTGCTGTCCTGCTCGGAGGAGCTGGCCGCCTCAGCGGCGAGACGCGACCGCGTGGACCAGGCTCGCCACCGGGTGCCGGCAGGCCGCGGGGTAGGGAGATCTGCGCGCATGACCTCTGCTCGCATCCGGCGAGGTGACATGGCGCAGATCGAGCCCAGGTGGGCCCTGCGCTGCTGAGGGACCCCAGCAGCCCTCCGTCCTCACCGACGAGACGCCCGACGGTGTCCAAATCGGTGACAAAGGCCCAGAACGGGACGGAACCGACGAGAAGAAACCGCATGATTCCAACGTTTCGTTTCCCGGGGTGGCGACATCGGGGCTCCTTTGTCACCGATTTGGACACCTGCACCCTCCAGCGCCCCCGCAATGCGGTCATGTTCGAGCGCGAGAGCCCGTGAGAGCCCGTTCGTATGCATCGAGCAGACGCCGGGCGTTCTCAGATGATCGGAACAGGTAAGCAGTCTCCTGCCAGCTCGCGTACTCGTCGGCAGGCATGAGGACCGCACGGTCGTTACTCGAGACGACACGACCGCCTTCACTATCAGTAGTGGTAGCGAACTTGGAGAATCACCAGGTCATCACCAGCAACGAGGTACACGAGGCGATGCTCGTCAGTGATCCTTCGCGACCACGCACCCGAGGCGCCGTACTTGAGCTGCTCGGGTTTACCGATACCTCCGAAGGGATCGCGAAGGGCCGCATCGATGAGCATGTTGACCCGTTTGAGGATCCTGCGGTCCGCCTTCTGCCAGTACCTATAGTCCTCCCACGCCGACGAGACCCATACGAGACGCATCAGTCCTCCCGGTCAAGGTCATGCATCTCCGTCTGACCCGCACAAGCCTGGCCATACGCATCAAGAAGGCGTCGCGCGTTCTCAGGCGATCGGAACAGGTAGGCGGTCTCCTGCCAAGCAGCGTACTCGTCGGCGGGCATAAGAACAGCACTGCCCTTACGTGAAACAATCTCAACGGCGTCATGATCGGCGTTGACTCGCTCGATGAGCGGGTACAACGTCTTGCGCGCCTCGCTTGCACTGATAGACATAAGAGCACCTCTTCCCTCAGGCGTACCAGGATACGGTACCATCCGAGACGATAGACTGTAGGCTCTCTCACTCCCTCACACGGTCCGAGCAGCCACCTACTGCACCTCAAGGGCCTCAGGAGCAGTCACCGGGGCACTTCCTGCGAGGGGCTAGCACTCAGGAGGTGCGGATGATGTCGAGCTCGTCGACCACAACTGACGCTGACCGGGTCGACCCGATTCACCCGGGCGAGGTCCTCATAGAGGACTTCATCAAGGGGTTCGGGATCACCCAGAACAAGCTCGCCACGGCCATCGGCGTGCCCCCGCGCCGCATCAACGAGATCGTGCACGGCAAGCGCGGCATCACCGCGGACACCGCTGTACGACTGGCCAAGTACTTCGGCACGTCTGCCGAGCTCTGGATGAACCTGCAGAGCCACTACGAACTCAGGCTTGAGCGCCGGGCGCTGCGCGAGCAACTCGACAACATCGCGCCGCTGCAGCCGGTGGCGTAGACAACGCAGACGGCATACGTGACTGACGCTCACCTCCGGAGAAGTGAGCCGGTAAGAATCGAGCCCAGGTGGACCCGGAGTTGCTGAAGGACCCCAGCAGCCCTCCGTCCTCGCCAACGAGGCGTCCGACAGTGTCCAAATCGGTGACAAAGGCCTGGAACAGAGCAGAACGGGCGAGAAGAAACCGCATGATTCCAACGTTTCGTTTCCCGGGGTGGCGACATCGGGGCTCCTTTGTCACCGTTTTGGACACCTGCACCCTCCAGCGCCCCCGCAATGCGGTCATGTTCGAGCGCGAGAGCCCGTGAGAGCCCGTTCGTATGCATCGAGCAGACGACGGGCGTTCTCAGATGATCGGAACAGGTAAGCAGTCTCCTGCCAAGCGGCATACTCGTCGGCAGGCATGAGAACCGCTCGGCCGTTGCTCGAGACGATCTCGGCGGCATGGTGACTGGTGGCGATGCGGTCGATGAGCGCTGGCAACGTCCGGCTCGCTTCGTCGGCGCTGACGCTCACCGCCACTCCCCTGGTTTCACACGGTAGTGGAAGATTGTATAGGCCTCTCGCCTCGGGCGGTGGCAAGAGTTGCCGAAGCCGCCGGCAGTGGAGCCCAGATACTTCACCGTGCATGCGTGACCGACGCTCACCTCCGGTAAGGTGAGCCGGCGCGGTTCGGGCGGCGACGACAGGACTGCCAATGCTCGTTGGACACACTCTGGCGAAGCGAACAGCGCGGAGCGATCGATGTCACTGGTCAGAAGGCTGTCGCTGGACCTTGCGCAGCAGCAAGCCGCCTGATCCCTTGACCCGGGCAACCGCCTCACCGCTGGCCCCCTTAATCTTCTCCTGGGCGGCGGCAAATACACGGGGCTCACCGGCTTGGGCACCCAGGTCGTCAAGTTCAGCGAGGTATTCAGCGGCATCGACACCCGGCGGGGGTATCTCACGCAGGTGCTTGTGTAGGCGAGTTGACTGGGATTTAAGCACCACAAGCGTCATCCCGCCAGCGATGACGCCGCCGATCACGGGCACCGTCTTGGTGACACCTTTAGCGAAGGACTCCTTGGTGACCTTAATTCCGATGCGCTTGAGCGTTTGCTTCATGGGCTCATACCAGGAGGTCTTGGTCAGGGTCTGTTTGGCGATCTGCTTCTGGAGTGCCGGGCGGGCTACTTGCTTCGCGAAGGTTGTCAGGGATGACGACGCCCCACCGACCCCCAGCATGACCCCAAGGAAGAGACTCATCTTGCCGAGTGTTTCGTCATCGATCTCGTCAAGGTCGCCCAGGAGATCCTTCCATCCGTATATGTAGGCGAGTTTCTGCATGATCCGGAAAGCATGGACGTAGTACTGAGTGACGTCGGCGGGGATGGTCGCGAGCATCGCAAAACCTCCCGGCAGCCCAGCAGCGAACGAGATCGCGGCGGATTTACGGGTTTCGAAGGCGATGGTGGCGGCCGCAAGATCGTCGAGCTGGGCCAGGGTGAGGCCGGCCTGGACCGGGGTGGCCTCCAGCGCCAGGGCAATAGTGTCGTCGTCAGTGCCGAGCTTGCGCAGTTCCTGACGCAGGTAGTCGTCCCGGTCGATCTGGACGCCGCGGAGTCGGATGACCATCTTGAGAAACTCGGCAGCGAACTTCTGGGCCTGCTCATCCTGCTCAGACACAATGTCGGAGAGGGGCTCGTCGTCGCTGGTCGAGGACTCGACGGCGTCGTCGGCAGGCACGAGCGGGCTGGAGGATTCATCATGCGTCATCGCATGGGCTCCGTTCTGGGATGTTCGAGAGTTGGGGCGACGCAAGACTACTCCTGCCCAGATCCTTGGAATACCGCCGCCATCGGAACGTGACCCCTGTCGGAGGCAGCCGCGCCGGATGCAAGGAAGCCGGTCTACTCGACGTCGATGGGGCCGTTGATGTGGAGGGTCTCGACGTCGAAGCGCCGGTTGACTCGTGAGGCGGTGGAGTCGTCGATGCGGCCAGCGAAGCGCAGGCCGTGTACGCGCTCGCGCAGGTGCTCGATGACGGCAAGCCGCAGGGCGCTCTCCGGGCGGCTATAGACGTCGGCCTCACTCTCTGTGGCCGAGTTGAGCACGGAGTCGTGACGACGTGCGTAGTCGGCGCGCACCGCCTCGATGGCTGCGTCGTCGTCGACGCCCGCGCGTTCGGCGATGGCGTCGAGCTGGTTGATGGTGTCGGCGAGGATGTCGGCGAGGGCCTCGGTCTCCTGCGACTCGACGGACTCGGCGGTCTGTGTGCCGGCCGAGGGCCTGGCGTTGGCCCAGCGGACCACGTAAGGCAGGACGAGACCCTGGATGAGGAGGGACAGGAGGGTCGCGCCGGCGACGACGAGGATGATGAGGTTGCGCTCGGTGTAGGCGGCGCCGTCGAAGGAGGTCGGGATGGACAGTGCCATCGCCAGCGAGATCGCGCCGCGGAAGCCGGCGACCGTGGAGACGATGCGGCCGCGGATGTTGGTGCGGCGCAGGCGCTGCTCGGGGCGGCGGTCGAGGGCGCGGATGGAGTAGATGATGAGGTGATGGCCTGCGAATCTTCCTGCGACCATGGCGATGTAGATGATGGGGATGAGGATGAGGCCGCGCACGAGGTCGGCGTGAGAGAGCTCGGCGACGATGCCGGGGAGTGCCACTCCCACCATGACGAAGAGGATGGTGTTGAGGATGTGGGTGAGGATCGTCCAGAAGGGGATGCCGAGGATTCGCGAGCCCAGGGACATGTGCGGCGCGGCGAAGCGGGAGATGACGATGCCGCAGGTGACGACGGCGAGCACGCCCGAGCCGCCGATCTCCTCGGCGATGAAGAAGGTGAGGAACGGGGTGGCCAGGGCGGTGATCGTCGCCAGCATGGGGTCGTCGGTGATGGTGCGGATGCGGATGCCGATCTTCGTGACTGCCGCGCCGACGAGGACTCCTGCCCCGATTCCTCCCCCGAAGGACAGGAGGAGCTGATGTGTGACGAGGCCGAAGGTGACGCCGGAGGAGTTCTGAGCGGCTTGGAGGGCGATGGCGAAAATGACCAGGGCGGTGCCGTCGTTGAGAAGCGACTCGGCCTGAAGAATGGTGCGGCTGTTGGGGTTGATGCCGCGCCCCAGGCTGGAGACGGCGGTGGCGTCGGTGGGGCCGAGGCAGGCCCCGATGAGGAGAGCGGCTCCCACGCTCAGCCCCGTGAGGACGCCGATGAGGGTGATGAGGGCAGCCGTGATGGCGACGAGCACCGTGGCGCTGAGGATGATGCCGCGCAGGCTTCGCCGCATGCGGTTGAGGGAGACTGACAGTGACTCCCAGTACAGGAGGATCGGCAGGAAGACCGTGAGGACCACCGTGCTGGGCAGGGACATCTCCTCCCCCACGGGGAGCAGCGCGACTCCCACACCGGCGGCGATGAGAAGTACCGGGGCGATGAGCCGGAACCTGTTGGCGATCGCATAGGCGACAACAGAAGCGCCGATGAGGGCGACGATCATCTCGATGGTCATGAGGCTGCCGGGTTCCCTTCCTGGGACGAGTGTGGCGGGCGGACTGCGGTCGGCCCGGGAGACGGGTGCAGTCAAGCCCGGCTTGGGGCCGGGTGTGCGACAGGTCCAGGCCAGGTTAGGCCGGGCACAGCCTACAGACGCTTCCTTCAGCGCCTCTGGGGATAGTCGATTCGCCTCACGAGACGCCGTTTCAATCTTTGGCGTGCGCGGCTCGGGTGAGGGCTTCCAGGCGAGGCTCGATGGACTCGGACATCATGGTGATCTCCCGCTCGGGGACTCGGTTCGCCCGCGCCTGGCCCCGCCATCCTGACAGGGACGCAGTGATGCGTCTGATTCGCTCCCGCGCCTCCGATTGAGTGAGCCGGTAGTCGTTTGCGATAGCCAGGAGCCCGTCGATCTCGTCGGGCATCGTGTCTGCTCCCATGATCGACGTCGCGCGGGGCCGACTGGGGTCGGGATTCGGGTTGACGTCGAAGACGGGGCTGAGTCTCCAGAGCCCGCGGTCGGTGAGGAACCCGTGGTTGCGCAGGTGATCGTCAGTGTTGCCGAGGGCGATGCTCGCGATGATTCGGTCGTAGAACTCATGGAGGTCTTGGACGGGCGAGCGTGAGAGATCGCGAATCGCCTCGGCGAGGTCGGCGTAGTCCTTCTGGTCGCCGTCGGACGATCCAGTGGCCGTCATCGCACTGATATAGCCGATACGTCCGCCCTCACGGGTTCTGTCGAATCGCCGCAGGATCAGGATGCTTCGATTGCCCACTTGGGTGAGCTGGTGCTGGGGTGTGCGAACGTCAGCCGTCTCAAGCAGGTCAAGAGCAGTGGCCTCCCAGGCCATGACGTCCCAGGAGTCGCTGGAGTGAGGGAACTTCGCAATGGCGAGGCCGCCGTCGTCGAGCCGGACCGAGGCCTTGGGCCGCGCGCCGCCGAGGCCCGTGGTCCCTGTGTCGAGAAGTCGTTTGACGGCGTCGGAGGGGTCATCGTCGGAGGCCAGCTCGTCGCTGGCGTGCAGAAGCTCAGGCAGAGCGACGAGCCGCGGGACACGCGAGGGCTCTCCCAGGAACTCGCCGCTCCCGGGGGTCCGGAAGCGCAGGGCGCCCTGTCGGGTGTCGTCGCTGACGCTCAGGAGAAAGTCGAGGTCGTCCAGCTGACGGGGAACGCGTCCCTCTTCGCGGGTTCGTGATCGTTCGGCCTTGCGGAGGAGGTTGCGGCCCCAGCGGTCAGGCGCGCTGTCGGCAAAGGCTCCAACGAGCCCAGACTGGTACTGAGCGCCGGGTACGAGGCTCAGGGTTGGGTCGATGTTCATCCCACCGTCGGCGAGGTAGGTGGGGTCGTAGAGAAAGGTGGTGGAGATCTGGCCGCGCGATCGGGTGAAGTGCGCTTGGCCGACCAGGCGGTGGGAGCTGTTGACATCGGAGACGATCTCGATAGTGGTCATCGGGCGCGCTTTCTGGTGAGGCGACCGGCGCGGAGACGGCCGATGTCGCTGGCCAGGGGGTCGGCCGCGTCGACAATCTGGTCGAGGATGCCCAGGGCGCGCAGCACCTGGGTGACACTGTTGAAGCTGACGTTGGGGTTGCCCGACTCGATCTTGCGCAGGGTGTCACGGGTGATGCCCGCTCGCTCGGAGACCTGCTGCGCGGTCAGGCCGAGCACCATGCGCCACCCGCGCACGTGTTCTCCGAACTCCGTCAGTTGACGGTTGATCCTGTAGCCCGACATGTTCCTCCGTTCACTATGACGACCATGGTAGCCCGAACTGAGAGTTGTGGCGATGCTGCTAGTCGTATGGTTCAGCAAGGTTGGAGTGGACAACGGTTCAGGCGACTGGGATCGTTCCCCAGACGCCTGGGCCGCTCGCCGGCGGGTTTCAGCCTCGAGGTTCAGCGGCAGGGTGCGGTGGCCTTCGTTGACCCGCAGGCGAAGATCTGCTGGCCAGAAAACCTGTATCCGCAGATCAAGAGCGGCCTCACGTTAGGTTCCCTCATGGGGCCCGGCTCGGGCGAGTCCTTCCAGCTGGCCTTCCACGGCCCGGGCTTCGTGGTGGTCCAGCCCAGCGAGCGCCAGCCGGTAATGACCTGGTCCTGAGCGAGGCGACGACGACGGAGCAGACAGCTGAACTCCGGGCTTGCGCTTCGTTACGGTTCCATGCCGGATAGCAGGACGTCAAGTTGCCGGCCGAGTTCAGGAAGATCGTTGCGTGCCGTCGTCACCAGGATATCGACGTCGATTGACCAATACCCGTGCACAACTCGATTGCGCAAACCGATGGGGCGACGCCAGATGATTTCCGGGTGACCTGTACGAAATTCCTCCGGCAGCTTCGCCGCCGCCTCTCCAAGGATCGTGAAGTTCCAAGCCAGAGCATCAGCCTTCACCCAGTCGTCCTCGAGGTCAGCACTGAGCTGGACTCCGTCAATGAGGGCGACGATGCGGGATATCGCATCCCGCATCTCTCTCAGGTAAAGATATTCAGGCCGCCACATAAAATGGCTCCGCGTCCGCAAGGACCTGGTCACGGATCAGCGGGTGCAGTGCCTTCCGTGACACTAAGTCGACGGGGCGTCCGAATAGGTCGGCAAGATCCTGCGATAGGTCCTCAATCTCCCAGCCGAGCGCTCGCCCCTGAGCAAGTTCGTAGAGAAGATCGACATCACTTCCTGGGCCGCCCTCTCCACGAGCGACGGATCCGAAGACGTCGAGGCGCGCGATCCCGAAGCGACGGCACAGCGCGTCCAGCCTCAATCGGTCGACATCTAGAGTCTCCATGCGCCAAGTCTACGCGATGAGCAACACATGGCCACGGGTCGGAGGCGGATCCCTCCCACCCCCACGTATAGCCGGCGCTACTTCCTTCCGACGACCAACGCCCTCCGCCCCATAGCTCGCTGCCCGCAGTAACAGCGGGTCAGCCTTCCTGTCGAGGCACTGAGCCCATGAGGCTTATTCACAGCGTCCGCCGAAGGTGCTGTGACCTGCGCAGATGTCGGCGCCGGCTAGTCCTGTGAATAAGCCTCCATGACCACTCCTCCGCCGATCCGAGCCCCCAAACTCATGCCTTGTCAGATGAGAGGGTGGTGGCCGGAACAGATGCGACGGTCGTGGACTTCTGGCGCTTCACTCTACCCATTCTCCGAATGAACAATGCTCGCGGCTACCTTGATGAGTTCCTGGCGACGGGGGCAATAGGCTTAGCCGGACTGCGAGTCAAGTGGGATTCTTACAATGCCCTGACACTGAATGGGACCACGATTGGTGTCGAGGCCTCCACTTATCTTGAGACTCAGAGGCTTATGGGATTCGTCCCTCAGTGGGACGCACGGGGGTGTGCTGGGACGGCGCTTGTGCGGAGTCGTTCAACGCAACGCTCAAGAATAAGAGGGCCCATCGGATGGTGTACCCAACCCAGGATAAAGCGATCAAGAATATTGCCTCTTGGATCGAACTGAGATGCAATCATGTTTGCCTTCACCCAGCCCTGAGGTACCGCCCCCGAACGAGGCCGAACGCAAACTTTTAGACTTAACGAAGGCAGCCTGAATCAAGAAAACAAGCACTGTCCGAAATACACCCAGCAGTCCAATACATTGGGAACCTACTAGAGGATCACCGAGTCGGTCTGCCCCCTGACGACCTCCTCGTAGCGTCTTGTGCTCCATTCGGCATCTGCCAACCTACAGCTTCAAGACCGAGTGGAGGGCTTCTGTACCGCCCACGCCCACCATCTCCCGAGCGTCAACGCTCAGTGGGACATGAGAACGCAAGCCGAGATGAGCCTATCAATTTTGCGGACGTCAACCTGGGGTCCAAGCTTGATCTTGATGTGGCCTGCCCGCGTCCACAGCTCAACTTCGGAGTTCATATCGAATGTTCCCGCGTTTTCAGTGGACCACATGTTGATGGCGCTATAGGGCAGCGAGTAGATCTCCACTTTCCGGCCAGTTAGTCCTTGCGCATCGCGGACGATCAACCGCTTCGAGGTGAACACAGCTGAGTCGCGCATCGTCTTGAAGGCAGCGTAGGGCTGCTCCCCTTCAACAAGAACGCCCAAGACGTCCTGAGAGATCGGAACCTCCGCCAAGAAGGTCCACGTAGCCACCGAAGCCATCTCCATGCTCATGATGTCGCCTCACTGAAAATAATGATCGCTGGGAACCCAGCTTCCTTCGAAACAGACATTATCAAGCGACGCCTCAGTACTCCAAGACACAAATATGCATCTTTTAATTACTTCGATCGAATTTCCTACAATCAATCGAACGAGATCGAACAAGTAGGTATCGTTGACGCAGACTCGACACCTACCCCCGCCCTACCGACCAACCTGTAACAGAACGGAACTGTTCACAGCAGGCGGCGCTGTCCGCCATCGCACCCAGGCCTGCGGACTTAGCGACTACTCTCCCCTGTTGACCCAACGCACCTACGGCTACTCCCCACGACCCCAAGCCCCAACCTCATTCCGCTGTAGGGCGTAGAGGTGACAGCCGGGACGAATACAAAGGTTGTGGACTTCTGGCGTTTCACTGAGGTTAATTCACAGGACTAGCCGACGCTGGCATCCACGCAGGTCACAGCACCTTCGACGTATGCTGCAAATCGCCTCGCTCTGTCCATTCGCCGGATAAACAACACTCGCGGCTACCTGAATGAGTTCCTGCCGGCGAAGGCATTCAGCTCAACTGGACTGTGAATCGAACAGGATCGTCACAATGCCCTAACATTGGATGAGGCCGATTAACGTCAGAATCTCAACTCATTTTTCGACATGGAATCAGCACAGTTCCTCAACGATTCAGTTCACCGACATTTACATTCGCATTCAATACACAGGTGACACGTTGGCGCCACCCCCTCTCACCCAACAAATAAACACCTCCCCAGGCCTCGCAATTAACCGACACAGCAAGAGTGAGGCACGTTAAAAACACCAGAATGCTCAGGAACGCAATCAGGTCCTATAGATTCATCGAAGCCGCGTAGTGCGCCGCAACATGTTCATTATTTCTCGACGCTTAGTTTTCCAGCTTCTACGAGACGACTGAACAACATACGGAGTTGCAACCACGACCTTACTCAGAAACGGAAGTTTATCTTTAGGTGAACAAAGTAAATTTTGGGGCGCCAAGAGATCGCGCTCTTGACTGTCAGAGATGACGCTTTCGATATGAAATAACGAATCAAAATTAAGGTACTCGTCGACCTCCCCAGAGAATCCTTCACCATCCCTATGCCTTGAGTCAAGAATCCATAAGATTCGATCAACCATCAAAGGATCTTCAAGAAGACCAGCAAAGTCTGCAAGAACACCGTCACTACACGATCGAATATAGTCGAACACTTCACATGTACCAGAGCCAGAGCGAATCACCGGGAGAGAATCAGATCTACTATGCACGAAGTTGCCTTTTCGGGACCCATGCAAAAACAGCAATCTAAAGTATCCATCGCGCTCAGGATCTGGATAACATGAATACCATATCTGAATATCCTGTGCATCATCCTTATACTGATCCCCCTCTCGACACCTCCTCCCCATCATTCCAAAACCAGAGTACGAGGCAATTCTCCCAACCAGCGGATCACACATGTCTCTTAGTTCCACCGCGCCTCTGCTTAGTTTTTTAATTACTCTGGGAGCGTGGTCTCGGACGTTCATTGAGGTGGCTCCGTCAATTCTAATCTTGGTGCGACGTCCCTTGTTTCGCATAAGGCGTGCAGCTCTAGAAGTTTCGGCGGACACCTCCCCTGATGAGGATACCTCCTCCGCCCTATCTCCAACCTCTCTCGCCGACATCCTTTCAGCAATCTTCCTGAAACCCAAGTACAATTCGCGATTCGGATCATAATGAAACATGCTTGCCTCCTAGGAGTCAACTCACTATGGACATTCAAGATTGCTGGAGCACCATCACATAAGGTGACACACACCCTTTGGAGGCTTGGGGAACCTTATCGGATTCGCTTTGAATTGATGACACCACATACCATAGAATATGGATAGCGTTCATTCGACCACAAACCTACGGCTTAAATGCTGTCACATCTCCCGATCCGACACCCTTCGGGGTCCAGTTTTAGGACTCCACACCCACCGACACATCGCCTCTAGCCCGACTACACCCTCAGCTTGCCTGTACACTGATGGCGCTCCGCCTCCGACAGAATCACAATATAATAGCATCACGAGCCGCCCAAAAGAGAACCGCTTCCCGAGACTCGCATGCTCACAACGGTCACAAGGAAGGTCCGACAACTATTGATCGTGCCCATTTGTATTGCCGCAACTATCTACACAGTTGCTACGCATTTCTATTCCACAATACACTCAAACCCAGAATATTTAAAGACAGCACTATGAAAGGCAAGCCGGAAATGAGGTGTCACGGACGATTCAATCCAATCCAACAGTTAGCATTCTGCTGTCACACATTAAACCTAAACTCCACGACGTCCCCATCTGCCATGACGTAGTCCTTTCCTTCCATGCGCACTCGGCCGTGAGCGCGGGCTTCGGCAACGCTGCCGTACTGGACCAGGTCGTCGTAGCTCACGATCTCGGCCTTGATAAAGCCTCGCTCAAAATCAGTGTGGATGACACCGGCCGCCTGGGGCGCCGTCGCGCCCTTGCGGATCGTCCACGCACGCGATTCCTTCTCCCCCGCCGTCAGGTACGTCTGCAGCCCCAGAGTGTCAAACCCGACCCTGGCCAGCTTGTCCAAGCCGGACTCCTCCTGCCCGTTGTCGTGCAGCATCTCCGCCGCCTCCTCCGGCTCCAGCTCCACGAGCTCGGCCTCGAACTGGGCGTCCAGGAAGATCGCCTCCGCCGGCGCCACCAGCTCGCGCAGCTCGGCCTGGCGGGCCTCGTCGTTCATCCCGGCGTCGTCCATGTTGAACACGTAAATGAACGGCTTGGTGGTCATGAGCTGGAAGGTCTTGAGCACCTCCGTATCAATCCCGGCGGCCTGCGCCCCGGCGGACAGCAGCGTCCCCTCCTCCAGGACCTTGAGGGCCGCCTGCGCCGTCTCCAGCACCACCGGCTCCGTCTTCTTGCCCCGCACCTCCTTCTCCAGGCGCGGGATCGCCTTCTCCAGGGTCTGCATGTCCGCCAGCACCAGCTCGGTGCTGATCGTCTCGATGTCCCCGGCCGGCTCCACCTTCCCATCCACGTGGACCACGTCCGGGTCCTCGAAGGCGCGCGTCACCATGCAGATGGCGTCCGCCTCGCGGATGTTGGCCAGGAACTGGTTGCCCAGCCCCTCGCCCTCGCTGGCGCCGCGCACGATCCCGGCGATGTCCACGAAGGAGACCGTCGCCGGCACCACCTTCGCGGAGTGGAACAGCCCAGCGAGCTTGTCCAGGCGCGCATCCGGCAGAGGCACAACCCCCACGTTCGGCTCGATGGTCGCGAACGGGTAGTTGGCGGCCAGGACGGTCGCGCGGGTCAGAGCATTGAACAGGGTGGACTTGCCGACGTTGGGCAGTCCGACGATTCCGATGGTAAGTGCCACGCAGCAGAGTTTAGACGGCCCCTGTGACACCGTGCGCCCCGACGGCGCCCGGCCGGGTCACGCCGTCGGCAGCCCCACTCACTTCCCGGAGCTCCCGCTCGTCCGGACCGAGGCCCTCAGATCATTCCACGAGGTGTAGAAGCCCCCGCCGGCGTTGGCCCCGATCCCCACCGTCACCGTAACCAGGCCCGCCGCCACCAGGATCACCACGACGCGCCCCAGGATCGCACCGCCCAGGCGCGCCACCGACCGCTTGCCGCCGTCGCGCCGTCGGCCCCAGCGGGGTGACCAGAACAAGACAACGCCCAGTGCCCCCAGCGAGACGACCACGGCCACGATCATCGTGCCCAGACCGTTGACCTCGAACGGTTTGGCACGCACCGGCGAGGCCGGCCGCGCCGCGCGCTGGTCCTTGGACGTCTCCGACAGGGGCTTCACGCCAGCAGCGGTGGCCTTGGCCTTCGCATCGCTCTGAGGCGCAGGAAGGCCGGCCGCCGCGAACACGGCCGGGTCCGAGCCCCACCACGCCAGCAGCGACGGGAAGTGGTTGTTCCACAGGGTCCAGGAGTGCCCGCCCTTGGCCGGGGTATCAACCGTCACCGAGTCCGGTTTCCGCACCGCCTCATCCATGCTCCAGGCGGTTCGAGCCGTGCTGTACGGGTCGTCCTGAGCCCCCAGGACGTAGAAGCGCATACCGTCGGGCTTGCGCTTTCCCAGCATGCTGGACAGCCCGTTCTGCGCCTGGAGCTCCCTACCGCTGTGCGCCAGCGAGCCCTCACCGGGCAGGTCGTAGGAGGACATGACACCCACCGAGCCGAAGCGCTGCGGGACGTCATAGGCGGTGCGTGCCGCGCAGTAGGCGCCCGCCGAGATCCCCATGATCATCCAGCCGGCCCGCTGGGTGGTGACGTTGGGGAAGGTCGCCTGGATCATGCGGGGAATCTCCTGCGCGGTCCAGGTCCCCACAGCCGGGCGGCCGTTGATGTTGACGCAGTCGGGCTGACTGGCGCCGTCCGCGTTGAGCGAGGGGAACACCAGGATCGACGGCGGGATACGGCCGGCGTCGATCGCCTCCTGGAGCCGCTTGGGTGAGGCGAGGCCCGTCACCAGGGACTGCGGGTCGCCGACCCAGCCGTGCAGGCCCACAAGGACGTTGTAGGTGCGGCCGTCATCAGGCCGGTAGCCCGCCGGCAGGACGACGCGCACCGGCAGCTTGATACCGCTGACCGGGCCGGTCCAGGTGGCCTCCTGCGAGCCGTCGCCGACGTCGTGGAAGGATGCCTTCCAGGCCAAGGCCGGGGCGGCACCGTAAGCGAAGGACTTCGGTGGGGACTCGATGCGCGAGGAGACCTGAGCGCGAGGGGCGGCCGCCTTGGCGAGGTCGCCGACGGTGCGCACGTAGTGCATGGGCCGGTTGATGAGCAGGCCGCCCAGCACAATGACGAGCAGCACCGGCACGCCCACCATGACGATGCGCGCCGTGTAGCGGCCTACGGCCCGCAGCACCGAGCGCAGCGCGGGACGGGCGAGTCGGGTGGGCCTGTCTGCGCTGGAGGCACCCGTGGCGGCCGGAGCAGTTCGCGGCAGGAGGACTGCCGCGACGACGGTGGTCAGAACGGCGAGGACCAGCACGACCAGGATCGTTCGGAGGCTGGTCAGCGGGATGCTGCGCAAGAGGCTCACGTCCGATAAGCATGGCACCACCTGCTCAAATCCCCATCATCCAGGGGTAGCAGAACGGCAGTGCTCTTGGTCTCCTCACCTCCGCCACAGGGAGCCTCGGGCGGGACGCAGGACTGTTGCCCCAGGTCCGATCGGTCAGTTTTGGTAAGTGCCTGAGAGAAACGTGCTCGACGACGCCGGAGCAGACCAGGTCGGCGGATCGGAGCGGAGGGCCAGGTCAGGGCGGGTGGGCCGCCGCCGGGCCAGGCGGGTGGGGCCGGATCAGCGGAGCGGCTTGGCGGGGTGGGGAGGGCGAGCCGAATCAGCCGGCCGGGGCGACCTGCGGCGGCATGGCTCCGCGGGGATTAAGGGTACGTAATAGATGTCGCACCTCACGGGCACCATCGGTTCATGAGCTCCTCAGCGGTCCTTCTTCCCATCCTGCTGCTCCTCGTCGGCCTGGTGATCGGGGTGGTCATCGGCTACCTCGGCGCGCTCGCCCGGCGCACCGCCGCGCACCAGTCGGAGGGCGATCAGGTGGCCGAGCTGCGGGCGCAGGCCGCACAGTGGCAGGCCCGGGCCGAGGAGCTGTCCTCACGCACCCAGGTGGCCGAGGAGCGCGCCGAGCGGGACGGCTCCGTGCTGCGGGCGCTCGCCCCCGTGCGCAGCCAGCTGGAGCAGGTAGGGGCCCGGGTGGAGTCCTTGGAGAAGCAGCGGGCGGAGCAACACGCGGCCCTGGCCGAGCAGCTGCGAGCCACAGCCCTGCGCGAGCAGGACCTGGCCCGCTCCACGGCCTGTCTGGAGGGGGCGCTGCGCTCACGCTCGGCGCGCGGCATGTGGGGTGAGGTCGAGCTGGCCCGGGTCCTGGAGGCCTCCGGGATGATGCGGCACGTGGACTTCTCCGAGCAGCGCACCATCGGGGCGCTGGTCCAGCGACGCCGCGGGCAGGCGGGCCCACCGGGCTCACCGGGCGCGGCGGCCTCAACCGCCTCAACCGCCTCGGCCGCCGGTGAGGGGGCGGCCGGCCGCTCCCGGCCCGACGTCGTCGTCCACCTGCCCGGGGACGGCTACCTCGCCGTGGACGCCAAGGCGCCCATGGACTCCTACCTGGCGGCCACCGCCGTCCAGGGCGCCGGCGACGAGGACGAGGAGCGGCGCAGGCAGCTTCTGGAGGCTCACGCCAGGGCGCTACGCGGACACGTCGACCAGCTCGCCGCGCGCCGCTATGACCGGGCCCTGGGGGACTCCCCCGAGCTCGTGGTCCTCTTCGTCCCGGCGGAGGCGGTGCTCTCAGCCGCCCTGGAGGCGGACCCCGCGCTCCTGGAGCACGCACTGGGGCGCGGCGTCGCCCTGGCCTCACCCGTGTCGCTGCTGACCCTGCTGCGCACCTGCGCCACAGCCTGGGCCCGCACCGCTGTCAACGACGACGCCCGCGAGCTGCTGGAGCTCGGCCGCACCCTCTACGAGCGGTTGGGGACCGTCGCCAGTCACCTTGACGCACTGGGCGGGGCACTGCGGCGCAGCGTCACCGTCTACAACAAGGTGGTCGGCTCCATGGAGAACCGCCTCCTGGTGACCGCCCGCTCCCTGGAAACCCTCGGGGAGCAGGTGGACTCCCCCACGCTCATCAGTGCCGACGCCGCCCAGGTGCGCACTTTCACCGCACCCGAGCTCACCGCTGACGGGCACCCCACCTCCACGACGACATAACGCATGCCATACTCTCGGCCCATGACGATCGACGCCTCCATGGCGTCTGTCGGGCAGCGCTGTCTCCCATCTCATGACTGGTTGACACACTGCCAGAACGTTTCAATATCCGATTGGCGGATATCTCCGCTCCATCGGCCCTTCTCGGAGGAAGACACCATGCTGTCATTCATCGGAATGATCATCACCGGCGCCGTGCTCGGAGCCCTCGCCCGGCTCGTCATGCGGGGCGAGCAGAACATCTCGGTCCTGTGGACCATCGTGCTGGGCGCCGTGGGCGCACTCATCGGAGGCGCAGTCGCCAGTCTCTTCGGCGTCGCCCACACCGACGGGATCGACTGGATTCGCTGGGGTCTGTCGCTCGTCGCCGCCATCGTCGCGATCTCCGTCTACCTGAGCGTCACCGGCCGCAAGTGAGTGCAACGCCCCCTGAACGCGGCGTCGGGGGTCACAGTAGATGAAAATACTCTGCGGCGAGCGCAACGCCCCCTGAACGCGGCGTCGGGGCACCGGTCAGATGATCGGTGCCCCGACGCCGGTCATGGAGTTCAGGACATGATCCCGGCAAATGCGGAACTCAGCCGGGCTCAGCTGGTCTGAGCAGGACTCAGCGGCGCTCGCCAACAACGGCGCCGGAGACGTCAGCCTCCTCCAGGCGCACCATGTGCGACCCGGTCACCAGGCGGTGCCCCAGCCAGATGGCCCCGAAGACCGGCAGACCGATGTAGGAGGAGAGCACCGCCACCAGCTGTCCCTTGAAGACCGCCTCATAGTTCTGGCCCAGAACCACCAGGGCGCACAGGGCGAAGGCCAGTATCGGCCCCAGCGGGAACCAGGGCGCCTGGTAGGGCAGGTCAGCCGGGTCGTTACCCTGGAGCACGTAGGCGCGTCGGAAACGGAAGTGGCACGCGGCGATCCCCAGCCACACGATGAACCCGCACAGGGCGGAGACGTTGACCAGCCAGACGTAGGCGGTGTTCTGCCCCACCACCGCGGTCAGGAAGCCGGCCGCCCCCACCAGCGCCGTCGCCCCCAGGGCCCGCACCGGGACCCCGTGGCGGTTGACGTAGGAGAACCAGGCCGGCGCCTGCCCCTGCAAGGCCATCGAGTGCAGCATGCGGGTCGAGGCGTACAGTCCCGAGTTACCGGCGCTGAGCACCGCGGTGAGGATGACGGCGTTCATGAGAGCCGCCGCGACCCCGATCCCCGCCCGCTCGAAGACCAGGGTGAAGGGCGAGTAGGCCACATCCTCGGTCTCAGTGTGCAACAGCCGGCTGTCGTTGAAAGCGATGAGGAAGCCGACGACCGTGATCGCCCCGATGTAGAAGATCATGATCCGCCAGAACACCGTGTGGATCGCCCTGGGCACGTCCCGGCGCGGGTTGCGGGCCTCACCGGCCGCCACACCCACCAGCTCGGTGCCCTGGAAGGAGAACCCGGCCACCATGAACACTGACACGATCGCCAGCATCCCGCCGTGGAAGGGCGCGTCCTTGACAACCCAGTTACTGAAGCCCGGGGACTTCCCACCGATGATGCCGGCGATCATCGCCAGACCCGCCACGAGGAAGACGATGACCGTCACCACCTTGATGGCCGACAGCCAAAACTCCCCCTCCCCGAAGGCGCGGGCCGACAGGGCGTTGAGCGTCGTCAACAGGGTCAGGAACAGCGCCGCCCAGATCCACGAGGGCACCCCCGGCAGCCAGTAGCGCATGACGATTCCGGCGGCCACCAGCTCGGCCGCCACCGTGATCGCCCAGTTGAACCAGTAGTTCCAGCCCATGGCGAAGCCGAAGGAGGGGCTGACGAACCGGGTGGCGTAGGTCTGGAAGGAGCCGGCCACCGGCATGTGCGCCGTCATCTCACCCAGGGACTGCATGAGCAGCAGCACCATGAGGCCAATGGCCGCATAGGCCACCAGGGCGCCGCCCGGTCCGGCCGTAGAGACCGTGGCACCCGAGGCCACGAACAGCCCCGTGCCGATGGCGCCGCCAATGGCGATCATCTGCATGTGCCTGCTGGTCAGGCTCCGGTGCAGCCCGCCGTCCTCCTCCAAGACCTCGTTGGAGACCTGGCCGGAGACGCCGGAGACCACCGCGCCGACAGGATCTGGCGAGGTCACAGGGGCAGCACTGTCGGAACTGTCGGCACTGTCAGCACTGTCGGCGCCGCCGGCAGCGGGCCGCCCACCCGACGCGGCGGGGGCAGGGCCACCGGGGGCCGACTCGTCATGGGAGTGTGTCACCCGACCGAGGGTAATCGTCAAGCATGCAACCCGGCGTTCACCTTCGGCCTGTCTCACGCCCCTGGCCTGTGCAGACGCTCACGACCGGCCCCGCAACCGGGGGCAGCGCAGCCTCAGCAGGTGTGGTCGGCGGCCGGCTCGCGACGCTTGTGTGCCGAGGCGGCTCCCTGAGCCGCCATGAGGTCGGCGCGCAGGTTCTTGGGCAGGGAGAAGGAGATCTTCTCCGTAGTGGTGCGCACCTCCTCGACGTCGTCGAAGCCGAGCTCGGCCAGGCGCTCCACCACCTCACGCACCAGGATCTCCGGCACCGAGGCACCCGAGGTCAGGCCGACCGTCTCGACGCCGTCGAACCAGGACGGGTCGATCTCGCTGGCGAAGTCCACCCGGTGGGCGGCGCCCGCACCGGCCTCGAGGGCCACCTCCTTGAGGCGCACCGAGTTCGAGGAGTTGCCGGAGCCGACCACGATCATGAGGTCCACCCTCGGGGCGATCTTCTTGACCGCGGCCTGACGGTTCTGGGTGGCGTAGCAGATGTCCTCGCCGGGAGGGTCGATCATCTCTGGGAAGCGCTCGCGCAGCAGGCGCACCGTCTCCATGGTCTCATCGACGCTCAGGGTGGTCTGGCTGATCCACACCACCTTGGCGGGGTCGCGCACCTCGACCTGGTCCACCTCGTGGGGGCCGTTGACGACCTGGATGTGGTCGGGGGCCTCGCCCTGGGTGCCCTCAACCTCCTCGTGGCCGGTGTGGCCCACGAGGATGATGTCGTAGTCCTTGTCCGCGAAGCGCACCGCCTGCTTGTGCACCTTGGTCACCAGCGGGCAGGTCGCGTCAATCGTGTCCAGCCGGCGCTCGGCGGCCTCGGCGTGGACCGCCGGGGAGACGCCGTGGGCAGAGAAGACGACGCGAGCCCCCACCGGCACCTCGTCGGTCTCCGAGACGAAGATGGCGCCGCGCTTGGAGAGAGCCTCCACGACGTACTTGTTGTGGACGATCTCCTTGCGCACGTAGATCGGCGCCCCGTAGTGGGCCAGGGCCTGCTCGACGGCATCAACAGCGCGGTCCACGCCGGCGCAGTAGCCGCGCGGGGCGGCCATGAGGATCCGCTTGCCGCCTTTGGAAGAGGGGGCCGCGGCGTCGGTGTGCTCACTAGCGAGCTCGGTGGTCGTCACGGTCACCACTGTGCCACAGGGGGACCCAGGTCCCCAGTGGTGGACGTGGCACAGTGGTGCATGTGACAGGCCAGAGCCCCTCCCAACCCAGCCCGCAGCCCTCCCCCGGTGCCGGCCGCGCGTCTCGCCCCGACGCGGGCGCCAGCCCCGGCAACCCCGGCGGCCCCCGGGAGCTGGCGCCGCGAGCGAACCTCACCACCGCGGAGAACCCGTGGCCGCTGCGGCTGCTGTCCTCCAAGATCGACCAGTACGTGGCCCGCATGAGCCAGGTGTGGGTGGAGGGGCAGGTCATCCAGCTCAACCGCCGCCCCGGCGCCGGCATGGCCTTCCTCACCCTGCGGGACACGGATGCCGACATCTCCATGTCGGTGTCCATCTACGCCCGGGTCCTCGACGCCGTCCTGGCGCGCACCGGCGCCGAGCTCGGCGAGGGGGCCCGCGTGGTGGTGCGCGCCAAGCCCACCTTCTGGGCCAAGCGGGGCTCGCTCCAGCTGCAGGCCGACGACATCCGGCCCGTCGGCGTCGGCGACCTGCTGGCCCGCATCGAGCAGCTGCGCCGCATCCTGGCCGCCGAGGGCCTGTTCGACGCCGAGCGCAAGCGGCCTCTGCCCTTCCTACCACGCAAGGTGGGTCTTGTGTGCGGGCGCCAGGCCAAGGCCAAGGACGACGTGCTGGTCAACGCCCGCCTGCGCTGGCCCGGCCTGCCCTTCGAGGTGCGGGAGGTCGCCGTCCAGGGGGCGCGCGCCGTCGGCGAGATCACCCGGGCCATCCAGGAGCTCGACGCCGATGCGCAGATCGACGTCATCGTCGTGGCCCGCGGGGGCGGCGCTGTCGAGGACCTGCTGCCCTTCTCCGACGAGGGCCTCGTGCGCGCCGCGGCCGTCTGCCGCACACCGCTGGTCTCCGCGATCGGCCACGAGACCGACTGCCCCCTGCTGGACCTGGTGGCCGACTACCGGGCCTCCACCCCCACCGACGCCGCCCGCCGGATCGTCCCCGACCTCGCTCAGGAGACCGTGGGCCTGGACTCGGCCCGCGAGCGCCTGCGCAGCGTGCTCGCCTCGCGGCTGGACGCCGAGCAGGCGGCACTGGACCAGCTGCGGGCCCGGCCGGTCATGGCCGACCCCACCTCGATCGTGCGCGACCGGGTGATCGAGCTGGGTCAGGCCCGCGACAGGATGCGCCGGGCCGTGGAGCATCGGCTGTCGCTGGCGGCCGCGGACCTGCGCGCCGACCACGCCCGGCTGACGGCACTGTCGCCGCAGGGGGTCCTGGACCGCGGCTACACGATTCTGCGCACCCCCGGCGGCAAGGTCATCACCAGCGCCGAGGACGTCAAGAAGGGCGACCTCATCGAGGGCGTCCTGGCCCAGGGACGGCTCGTCGCCCAGGTTGTCGGCGCCACCAAGCCCCGGCCCGCCGATATCGACTGAAGAGCAACTGGGCGCCGCCAAGGCCTCGGGGACCGTGCCCGCTCGCGGCCTGCTGGAGGCCCGAGGACGCACTATAGGGCGTGCGGGCGGCCCCCTGGGGCGCAGTGGTCAAGGCTTACGGTGCGTCCTCGCGCTCCGGGCGGCCGGCCGCGAGGCACTGGCGCAGGCAGGTTTGGCGGAAGTGCTGACACACCTCGGTGAAACGACCTCCAACGACGCAGCAGGATAGAAGTGGTCTGACGTATCGGTGCACTTCGACCGGAACCAGCAAAAGTCAGGAAGGCTCTCAGGCCCGGATTTTGTCCATATGGGACGACTTTAGAGCCTTTACAACCAGTCGATACCGCACTAAAACGCTCTGACCAGCACAGATGCGAACGCCACTGAGACGGGGCACCGTCAAAGTCGTCCCTCTTGGACACTTTTACCCTGCGGACGCTGTCTCAGACCGTCCGGCCCGCCCTGCCCGGGGCCGGCCCGTGCGAGAATCAGGGGGTGAGCTCCGAGATGAACCCCGGCCCGTACTCCGACCAGTACCCAGAGGAGTACTCGCCCCACAACAGCCCCTACTCGGCGTCCTCAGCATCGTCAGGGTCTTCAGCGTCATCAGCTCCTGGCGCCGGCGGGGCCTCCGGCGCCAACGAGGATGTCGCCTCGCTCAGCTATGAGCGGGCCCGTGAGGAGCTGGTGGCCGTCGTGCAGCGTCTTGAGGCGGGCTCCGTCCCCCTGGAGGACTCCCTGGCGCTGTGGGAGCGCGGCGAGGCTCTGGCCCAGCGCTGCCAGACCTGGCTCGATGAGGCCCGCGCCCGCCTGGCCGCGGTCGCGCAGGAGGACCCTGAGGACTGACGCGCTCTGGGGCTGGCTGGGTATGACCCGCCTGGATCAGCGGCTCCAGGCTGCGTGCACGTGCCCGCATGCGCAGCGAATCGACCGTCTTGGCGACGTTGCCATTGGCCTGGGAGCTGCGCTTGTGCCCGCCTGCGCGGCGAACTGACCGAGTTGACCGGGGTTCCGGCTGGCGGTAGCGCACTGATCGAGCGCCACCGGGCACCACAGCAGAAGCCCGAGGGGAGCCGTAGATGTCCAGCATCGGAGACAAAGGCTCGACTCCCTCCCATCCGGATGGAACACAACCGCATGATTTCAAGGTTTTCGTTCATGTGGCCTGGGAGTCGAAAGCCCTTTGTCACCGATTTGGACACTCTTGGGCGAGACGGGCCCTGAGAGCGGCGTCGGATCGGTAGTCTGTGGGCATTCACCCTTCGGCCCCGCGCATCGACCAGCGCGCCGGCCACTGCCGGGCAGTGTTGCACCACCGCGTTCCTCATCCGCCCGAGTCCTCTCACCGCCTCGTTCCGTCTTCACGTCCCTCCCACGTCTCATCTCAGTTCACTGCCACCGGACCCCGGTCCTGCACGAAGGAGTCACCCATGACCGCACCCGGCCGCCCAGGATCCGCCCTCGTCATCGGCGAGGCCCTGGTTGACGTCGTTATCCACCCCGGGCAGGAGCCCGTGGACATCCCCGGCGGCGCACCCGCCAACGTCGCCCTGGGGCTGGCGCGTTTGGGTCGCGACGTCGAGCTGCACTGCTGGATCGGCACCGACGAGCGCGGCAAGGCCGTGCGCTCCCACCTGGAGGCCTCCGGGGTCCGCCTGGCTCCGGGCGCAGACGGCGCGACGCGCACCTCCACGGCGCAGGCCACCATCGGGGAGGACCGCGCCGCCAGCTACGTCTTCGACCTGGACTGGAACCCGCCGCGCCCGACGCTGCCCGACGGGAAGGCACCGCTGCTGGTGCACACCGGCTCGATCGCAGCGATCCTGGCCCCCGGCGCCGCCACCGTGGAGCAGGTGCTGCGTGAGACCCGCGCCACCTCCACCATCGCTTATGATCCCAATGCCCGCCCCCAGCTCATGGGTGACCCGGAGGACGCCCGCCAGATCGTCGAGCGCCTCGTGGGCCTGTCCGACCTGGTCAAGTGCTCCGATGAGGACATCGCCTGGCTCTACGGCCGGGACGCGGACCTGGAGACGGTGCTGCGCTCCTGGTTGGACAAGGGCGTGGCCGTTGTGGTCGTCACGCGCGGCAAAATGGGGGCTCTTGCCCTGTCCGCCTCGGGGGTGCGCCTGGAGGTGCCCGCCGACCCGAGCGTCGTGGTGGCGGACACAGTGGGCGCTGGCGACTCCTTCATGGGCGGCCTGGAGGACGCCCTGTGGAGCGAGGACCTCGTGGGCGCGGACCGGCGCGAGGCGCTGCGCGCCGTGGACGCCGCGACCCTGGAGCGGATCATGCGCCACGCCGCGGCCATCGCCGACATCACGGTCTCACGGGACGGGGCCAATCCTCCCACGCGCGACGAGCTGCCCTGAGGGGCCCGGCGCGACGCGTTCGTAGGGTAGCCCTCGCGTTCGTACCCTGAACCCCCGAACGCGCGGCTTACCCTACGAACGCACGGTAAGGGGCCGCGACAGTGACAACGCTGGCGCCGGAGCCGGGCAGTACGATCGCGCGGACTCAGCGCAGGATTGCGGCGGCCAGCAGGACTACGGGCACGAATCCGGCCGTCGTCAGCAGGACGGCGTCGCGGGCCAGGTCCTTGGCCACCCCGTAGCGCGAGGCGTACATGAAGACGTTCTGCGCCGTGGGCAGGGTGGCGGTGACGACCGGGGCGAGCAGCTGTGCTCCGCTGAGTCCCGCTGCCAGTCCGACGGCGGCGGCCAGCCCCGGCATGACGGCAAGCTTCCAGCCCACCGCCAGCCACAGGCCGCTGCGCCGGCCCGCACCATGATGAGACCACGACCTCGCCCCGAGCGCCGGCGCCCCCTCTTCCCGGGGCAGTCGGCCTCCCGTGGTGTCGGCCGCGTGCGCCTCCGATCCTGCCTCCGCCACCTGGGGATCCTGCCCCTGGCGGGCTGACTGGACCGACTGCACCGATCGGGCCGGCGAGCCCGGCGGGGGCGGGGCGGCCTCCTCCGGCGCGGGATTGCGCAGGGGACGGGGCGCCCCGGCCAGGCTCATGCCCAGGGCCAGCATCATGAGCGGCACCGCGACGCGCCCGAGCATCTCCAGGCCCTGGGCCGGGTAGCCGCCGCCCCATTCCTTGAGGTCCACGCCGCCCAGGTTCGCCGCGGTCCCGGCCACAACACCCCACAGGAGCGGGTTGCGCAGCGGGACGGTCAAGGTCGCCAGGCGAGACGGGTTGCCGCGGCGGGTGACGGCGTCGAGCACGGTGAAGGTGACCGGGGTGAGCACGAGAAGCTGGAGCAGGAGGATCGGGGCAATGGTGGCCGCATCCCCCAGCACGAGGACGGCCACCGGGATCCCCAGGTTCGCGGCGTTGACGTAGCCGGAGGCGAGCGCACCGATGGTGGCCTCGGCGGTGGGGCGGCGCAGCACGAGGCGGTGAAGGCACCAGGCCGAGACGATGGCCGCGAGCTCGGCGGCCACGGCCACGGCGGTGGAGCGGGAGAGGACCGCCGTCAGGGCGGCGCGGCTCAGCGTGGTCACGAGCAGGGCCGGGGTGGCGGCGAAGAAGCAGACGCGGGTGAGGACCCCGTCGGCGTCAGCGGGTACGGCCCGGGTGCGCACCAGTAGCCAGCCGATGGCGATGACCGCGCCGAAGACGGCCAGTCCCGCCACCACATCAGCCATGGTCTCCCCCTCTCGTAGGCCCCGGTGTGACGAGTTCGTAGGGTAGCCCTCGCGTTCGTACCCTGAACCCCCGAACGCGCGGCCTACCCTACGACCGCGCGGGCGAGGCCGCGGCGGTACGCCTTAGCCGACCGGTTCGAGGTCCACCCAGGTGCCGACGTGGTCGGAGATGATGAAGGACGTCGTTCCCCACTCCACGGCGCGCAGCAGCGGGCTCCCGCCTGCCGCGGCCGCCTCATCGGTCAGGGGCAGGCCGTCGGGGCCGGTTGGCCACAGGTCGGTCAGCACGTGGTCGATGCGCCGCTTGGGGCCGGCTGCCGGGAAGGTGAACCCCTCCCCCACGGTCCGCCCCAGCCCCAGGACCTCGACCTGCTCGGCGGAGAGGTTGTAGTCGCCCACGAGCAGGTGCGGCCCGGGCAGGCCGGCGAGCGCCCCCCAGGCGGCGGCGAGCTGGCGCGCCGCCATGGACTCGCGGGTCGCCAGGTGGGTGGAGGCGACCGACAGCTGACGGATCGGCCCGCCAGCGCCTTCGGGCACCTCGAGGGTGGCGGCCACCATGATGCGCTGGGAGGCGGTGGACACGTGGTAGGAGCGCGGGTCCCAAGCCCGCTCACCGCGCTTCTCCACGCTGGAGGCCCCGCGCCCCAGACGCTTGACGTGCCAGCCGGAGACCGGGAAGCGGGACAGGAGAGCATTGCCGTAACCGATCGGCCCGGACCCGACGGCGGCACGCAGCAGCCCCAGGACGTCATCGGTCGGCGAGCTCAGCGCGGTGCGCAGGGGCCGACGGCGCAGCCCCACCACCGGCCCGGCGTAGCTGGCGCAGAAGCGGCAGGTCGGCATGCCCAGCTCCTCAGCCAGGAAGGCGGCCTGGGCCAGGCGCCCGGAGCGTGCCTGGCCCAGGTCCACCTCCTGGAGGGCAACGATGTCGGGGGCCAGCTCGGCAATCTGCTCGGCCGTGGCCCGCATGACGGCGCGGGCGGTGGCGGGGTCGGAGATGTCGGCCCCGGCCAGCGAGCCGGTGGAGGCGCTGCCGTCCCCGGCCCCCGCGCCGGGCAGACCGTGCTGCAGGTTGAGGCTCAGGACCCGGATCATGCTTGCTCCTCCTCGAAGGTCAGGCTCACGGAGTTCATACAGTAGCGCTGGCCGGTGGGGGTCTGGGGGGCGTCGTCGAAGACGTGTCCCAGGTGGCTGTGGCAGGTGGCGCAGCGGACCTCGGTGCGCACCATGCCGTGGGAGGTGTCGGTGCTCAGGGTGACCGCCTCGGAGTCGGAGGGGTCGTAGAAGGAGGGCCAGCCGCAGTGGGAGTCGAACTTGGTGGTGGAGCGGAACAGCTCGGCGCCGCAGCCGCGGCAGCGGTAGACACCCTCGCGGTGCTCGTCGAGCAGGGCCCCGGTGAAGGGGCGCTCGGTGCCGGCCTCGCGCAGCACGTGGTACTCCATGGGGCTCAGGGCTGCGCGCCACTGGGCGTCGGTGCGCGCGGCGGCCTCCAGGTCGAGGGTCGGGCCGGAGGGCACGGAGGCGGATGTCACGGAGGGCTCGCTGCTCGCGTTGGTACTCATGGGCTCATCGTCACCCGCCCGACGGCGCCGGGCGAGATGCGTTCACGCAGCGAAAACTCACCCATCCGCTGGGGCGTCGGCCGCGTAGCGGCGGCCCGGCTCACCTGGGTCCCAGTCCTCCGCGCCGGGCGCGGTGCAGCAGGGAGCGGCCCATGGCCCGCCCCAGGGTGACGGCCCGCCGGGCTCCCAGACCGTGGGCCGCGCTCTCCCCCTCGGCCTCCGTGGTCACGGCGGCATCGTCCCCGCTTCCCGTGGCGTCCGGGGCGGTGTCGGCGGGAGCGTCCTTCTGCTTGGCGACGATCTCCGCCGCCGCGCGGGCCACCTTCTCGGGGTCGAGGTCATGGGTGACCTCGACCTGCTCGACCTCCACTCGCGTGCGCGGCAGGGCGTAGGGGGCCTCCCGCTGGAGCCAGGTGACCAGCTCCTCGCGCACGTAGGACTTGAGGGCGCCGACATCACCGGGATTGTCCCCGGTCAGGACGATGCGCACGGTGACGTGACCGCCGACGGCGTCGAAGACCTCGAGGGAGGCCTGGCGCCCGTCCCAGGCCGGGGAGGCGGCCACGAGGCGGGCAAGCTCGGCGCGCAGCGAGGCGATGGGCACGCGCCAGTCCAGGTCGAGGGTGAAGAAGCCGGTGGCCTGGGAGCCTCCGCGCGTCCAGTTGGCGAAGGGGTTCTCGGTGAAGTGGGTCGAGGGCAGGATGAGGCGCCGGTCGTCCCAGGTGCGCATGACCACGTAGGTCAGGGTGATCTCCTCGATGGTGCCCTGCTGATCGTCGACGACGACGATGTCGCCCACGCGGATGGCGTCGGTGGTGGCTAGCTGGAGGCCGGCGAAGACGTTGCCGAGCATGGAGCGGGCAGCCATACCGGCGATGACGGAGGCCAGGCCGGCCGAGGCGAGCAGCGATCCCATGGCGAACTGGACGCTGGGGAAGGTCATGATGGCGCTGACGAGCCCGGCGATGACGATGATGACCTGGGCGACGCGTCGGAGGACCTGGCTCTGGGTGGTCACCCGGTTGGCGCGCCCCTGGTCCCCGCCGGCCTGTGCCCCCTTGACGACGGTGGACTCGATGGACTTGGCGAAGGCGACGACGAGCCAAGTCACCGAGCCGATGAGGGCGATGGTGAGCCCGCGTTCGACGACGACCATCGTTGTGGAGTCGCTCTTGTCGAGCCGCAGCCCGGCCAGGGCCAGCTGGGAACCCAGGAATGCCCCGGTCATGGCGCCGACGGCGAAGACGGGCCGGCGCCCAAGCTCCACGACCTCGTGGTACAGGAGGCGGCGCCTGCCCATGAACGTCAGGATCGCCACCACCACGAAAGCGATGACGAGGCCGATGACGGCGCCCAGCCCAGCGTGCCAGGCGATGGTGACCAGGTCGTTCGTCGTCTTGGTCACCACTTTGACGGTCTGGTGCACGTTGACCTCGGGCATGCCGGTGAAAGTGCTGGTGGGCGTGAGAGCGGAGGTGGCGGAGGGACTCGCACTGGGATCTGCGCTGGGGGTCGCGGGAGGGGCGGTGGCTGCGACGAGCATGACGCCACCTTAAGCAGCCCCGCTGTGCCTGGGCTGTGACGTATGGCTGGCAGTAGGAACAACCCCTCCCAACTTCCGCTTGACGTACTACGTGTGTCGTAGTACGTTAGATGCACGCAAGGACCTCAGGGCCCCGCCATCACGAACCAAGGAAGGAGGGTTCACATGATCAGCGCAGATGCCATTCGCGGCTACATCGACCTCATCGTCCTGTCCCTGCTCAAGCGGCAGCCGTCCTACGCCTACGACCTGGCCAAGACCATCACCGAGGTCTCCGACGGCGAGTACACCATCAAGCAGACCACCCTCTACACGGCCCTCAAGCGTCTGGAGTCCAGCGGCCTGGCGGACTCCTACTCGGGAGTGTCCGACTCCGGCAAGTCCCGCACCTACTACCGCCTCACCTCCGAAGGCACCACCCACCTGACCGCCAAGGTCGCCGAGTGGGAGGACACCAAGACCCTCGTCGACCGCTTCGCGAAAGGAGCCCGCTGATGGACACCATCGAGACCTTCCTCGACAACATGTTCGCCCCCTACCCGACCACACCTCGCCTAACTGAGGCCCGCGCCGAGCTGCGCGCCATGATGGAGGACGCCTACAACGACGCCATCGCTCAGGGCAAGACCCACAACGAGGCAGTCGGGCAGGTCATCACCGACTTCGGCAACCTTCACGAGCTGGCCCCGGTCCTGGGCATCGCTCAGGACATCCAACCCGGCGGCGCCCCGCAGGCGGCCCCCGCCGGCGCCCCGACCGGGCTCAGCCGGCCCGCCTACCCGGTGGTGACGCTGCCCGAGGCCCAGGCCCTGGCCCAGGCCAAGCGGAGCACCGCCTCGACCCTCGCCCATGCGGTCAGCCTCTTCGTCTGCGCCCCGACCGTGCTCATCGTCCTGACAAGCCTGACCGAAGCCGGGCGGCTAGCCATCAGCGACAACACGGCCTCCTTCATCGGCATCGCCTTCGCCCTGCTGCTCGTGGGCCTGGGCGTGGGCTTGCTGGTGCAGCGCCGGGCAGCCTTCTCCTCCGTCCATCACCTCATCGAGGGCAAGTTCACCCCGGACCCGGTGGTGACCGCCTGGGCGGTCCGCGAACGCCTCAACCATGAGACGGTTCGCACCCGCCGGCTGACGATCGCGGTCTTCCTGTGGATCGTCTCCGCGCTGCCGATCCTGGCCACCAGCATGCTCGCCCCCGATCATGGGCCCCAGTCGGAGCTCTCCAGTGTCGGCGTCGCGATCTCGCTGGTCATCATCGCGACGGGCCTGAGCATCTACCTGCCCGCCACATGGGCGTCCTCCACCTACACGACTCTCACCCACCCCGGCGGCTCCGGCGAGTACTCCTCCCGCAGGTCCGACGGTGAGGAGGACGAGGATCCGTTCGTCGGCTTCGTGGCCAGCATCTACTGGCCGGCCACAGTGGTCATCTACCTGCTGTGGAGCTTCATCTTCGACGCCTGGGACATCTCCTGGATCCTCTGGCCGGTGGCCGCCGTCGCCTTCGCCATCTTCGCCTCCGTGCGCAGCTACCGGCGCGATCGTCAGTGAGTCCCTCCGCCTCGGCGCGGGGCTCACCCGATCATGAGCGAAGGCCCGGAACCTTGTGGGTTCCGGGCCTTTCGCAGTGGCTCCGACCGGCGTCGATCCGGTGACCTTTCGATTTTCAGTCGAACGCTCTACCAACTGAGCTACAGAGCCTTGGGATGGAATCGGCCCGACCATTTCTGACCGGACCGACCTTTCCGCGACCTCGACGGGACTTGAACCCGCGACCTCCGCCGTGACAGGGCGGCGCGCTAACCAACTGCGCCACGAGGCCAGTGTGAATTCACTGTGTTATTCACTTGTGCGAATCCGTACCCCCAACGGGATTCGAACCCGTGCTACCGCCGTGAAAGGGCGGGGTCCTAGGCCGCTAGACGATGGGGGCCAGGGGCCTTCGACGTCGTCGCGCCTCGAACCGGGATGAACACTAAGGGGACAGTCTTCCGCAGCGCAAATCCCGGGAGCGTGACCCTCCTCACCGCTCGGTTTTCGGCGGGATTCCGGCCCGCGAGGGCTCCCGGGGCGGAGCCGGGAGGTCTGGCAGGCTGAGATCGTGAGCCACGAGCACCACCAGGAGCCTGACCGCACCCAGGAAACGCAGCCGGTCAGGATGTCGCAGCAGGAGTTCGAGGACGTCGTCGGTGACGCCCTCGACCGGATCCCCGCCGACCTGGCCGAGGTGATGGACAACGTCGTCGTCCTCGTCCAGGACGAGCCCGACCCGGAGATGCTCACCGAGGAGGACTATGACGACTCCGGCCTGCCCACGCTCCTGGGGCTGTACGACGGCGTCCCGCTCACTGAGCGCGACGAGGGCTGGTCCATGGTGCTGCCCGACCGCATCCTCATCTTCCGCGGGCCCCTGGAGCGCTGGTGCTCCAGTCGCGAGGAGCTCGAGGAGGAGATCACCGTGACCGTCATCCACGAGGTGGCCCACCACTTCGGCATCCCCGACGAGCGCCTCCACGAGCTGGGCTGGGAGTAGCACCGCGAACAGTTCGCGAGCAGACCGTCAGGGTCATGACCTCGCAAGCACCCAGGGACCTGCCTTAGTGTGGCCGGCATGAACGACCGTTATCGGCCTGACACTTCCGACGCCGGCAAGCCCCTCGCCCCTGGCGCCACCAGCCAGTCCTCGCCGCATCACGTGAGTCGGCGGCCAGTGCTCTTGGCAGCCTTCCTGGGCACCGGCTCCCTGGCGGGATGCTCGCTGCTCCCCGGCTCCTCGTCGGCCGGCTCCTCCTCCCCCAGCGTGCGGCCGACGACCCCGAAGCCGGCTGCGTCGAGCGCCGCTCCCTCGCCCACCGCGGCCACGAGCCCGACGCCGTCGGCCACCGCGACGGCCACCGCCGGGGCGCTGGCGGGCTGGAGCCTGGAGGAGAAGGTCGGCCAGCTCATGATGGTCGGGGTGGACGCCACCACCCCCACGCAGTCCTCCGCCCAGGCCGTCGAGACCCACCACGTCGGCAACATCTTCATCGCCGGCCGCACCACGGCGGGCAGCCAGGCGACCCAGAAGGTCATCTCCTCCTTCACCGGCAAGGTCGGCCCGGGCACGACCCACTCCACCCCGATGCTCGTGGCCACTGACCAGGAGGGCGGCGAGGTCCAGGTCCTGTCCGGTGCGGGCTTCTCCGACATCCCCTCGGCGCTGGAGCAGTCCGCACAGTCGCGCGAGCAGCTGGTGGCGGCGGCGCGCACCTGGGGCAAGGAGCTGGCCGGGGTCGGGGTCAACATGAACCTGGCCCCGGTGGTCGACCTGGTCGACATCTCCCGGCCGACCTCTAACGACCCCATCGGCCGCTGGGGGCGCGAGTACGGTCACGACGCCGCCACGGTCTCCTCCCAGGCCGGCGCCTTCGCCGAGGGAATGCGGGCCTCGAAGGTCATCCCCACCTACAAGCACTTCCCGGGACTGGGGCGGGTGAAGGACAACACGGACACCTCCGCGGGCGTTGTTGACCCCACCACGAGCCGCCTGCCCGACGCCGCCGTCGGCGTCTTCGCCAACGCCATCGCCGCCGGTGCGCAGGTCATCATGGTCTCCTCGGCGACGTACTCGCTCATTGACTCCTCGGCGCCGGCGGTCTTCTCCTCGAAGATTGTCACCGACATGCTGCGCACGGAGATGGGCTTCTCCGGGGTGGTCATCACCGACGACGTCTCCGCCGCCGTCCAGGTCAAGGACGTGGGCGCGGGCGATCGGGCCGTGCGGGCGATCCGGGCCGGATGCGACCTCGTGCTGGCCTCGGCGGACCCGACGGTGGCCGCGGACATGGTCAAGGCCCTCATCGCCACCGCCCAGTCCGACCCGGCCTTCGCGGCGCGGGTGGACGAGTCGGCCACGCGGGTGCTGAACCTGAAGAAGAGCCTGCAGTCCTGAAGCGCGCCGATAAGAGCATCGGCAAGCGCATCGCATCGGCCCGCCCGAGCCGGCGGCTCAGGAGGGCCGATGCGCGTTCTCAGGCGAGTCGGCTCACGCCTCAGCGGGTCTTGGTGGTGCCCTGCGGCGAGCCGTTGGACTCGATGCGCTTGGCCAGGCAGTGGTCGGAGTCGTAGCCCTGGGCGTCGCACCAGCTGTTGGCCTGGTCGGCGTCGTCGTAGAGCTCGCCGGACAGGGTCACCCACCAGCCGCCGACGTCGTAGACCGGCCACTGGCTGGTGTCGATGATGACGGCCTTCGGATTGGACTGCCGAGTCTTCAGGAACTCCGCGAGGATCGAGCGGTTGGTCCAGGTCTGCCCGTCGGCCACCAGGCCGACCTGCTTGGAGGACAGCTGCGGGGTCCACTTGCCCCGCATGCTGTTCATGACGGTGGGGTAGTCGTGCTTGACCTGCCACTGGATGGCGTCTCCGGCGGCCTGCTCGTCCTGCTCCTCCTGGTTGGCGTTGGAGCTCGCTGAGGAGGCGAGGGTCGTCGAGGAGTTCGTCGAGCTCTTCGAGGTGACGCTCGGTGAGGAGCCGCGGTCGAAGGAGGGCCTGACCGTCAGGCCCTTGAGGTCGAGGTCCTTGGCGGTGCGGAAGTAGTGCTGCTCGGCGAAGCGCAGCGTCACCGTCCGCCCGCCTTTGGGGATGATGAGCGGGTCGCCGGAGAGATCGAAGGTTCCCGAGGCGACAAGGGAGTCAACATCAGCGCCGCCGGTGGGACTGGTGGAGCTGTAGACGAGGACCTGGTTGGACGATCCGGCCAGGAAGTCGCCCTCGGCGCAGGAGGTCGCCATGGTGCCCTGGACCTTGAGCTCGCCCTGGCCGTCCTCCACCGAGGTGACTGTGAAGGTTGGCATGCTGGAGCAGGCCTTGACCGCGCCCGAGGGCAGGGCCGACGCGGTGGACGTTGCTGCGGCGTCGGCCTGGCCGTTCTGCTTGCCGCCCTTGTCGCCGTTGCTGTCGGCCTTGTCCTGGGAGGTGTCGGAGGAGCCCCCGTCCTTGCCCTTGTTGGCGAAGTAGTTGCCGGCCCACACTCCGCCCGCGCCTGCAGCAACGAGGACGACGACGACCAGCACCGCCACCAGAATTGGGCGACGCGATGTGGAGGTCTTCGTTCTCTGAGGTGGTGGCGGCTGAAGATTGGAGGCTCCCGGCGCCGTTCCCAGGAGTGGAGCGGGAGCCTGGGCTGATGGCGCTCCGGAGGATAATGCCTCCGCCCAGGCGCCGCTGCCTGCGACCAGCGAGGGCTGGGCGACGGGCTGAGTCTGTGCGCCCGCAGGGGCGGCGGGAGCCACCTGGGCCGATGCCGTTACTCCGGTGGCGTCGGTCGGGGGCTGCTGCGGCACACCGGCGGGGAGCACGGCGGCCTCGGTCTGGTGACCGGCATCCTCATCCGACGGCGGGGTCTCGCCGGCTATGTGGTCTGGTTCTATTTCCTGGCGCTCCGGTTCAGGGGCGTCGGACGGTGCCTGCGCGGCCGGGTCCTGCACGTCGGTCTCTGATGCCTCGGGGACTTCAGACTCGCAGCTTTCGACGTCACTGCCCGACGCCGTGTTGTCGACGGACTCAGCAGCATCGACGGCGTCGGCCGGCTCCTCGCCAGTCGACTCATCGCTTGAGGGGTCTTGCGTGGACTGCTCCTCCTGATCCCGGCCCTCGACGTCGTCGACAGGTTCCTCGCCGTCCTGCTGGGGCTCAACCTCCTCCGAGACCTTGTCCGCAGTCGTGTCCGTGGTCGTGTCCGCCTGATCATCCTGTGTCGGCTCACTTGACTGGTCAGGTGACTGATCAGGAATCGGCGTATCTTCCCCTGTCGGTTCAGCGTCGGCCGCATCCGCAGGTTCCTGCGTGTCGCTACCGGTCCACGACTCAGTCGGAGCCTCCTGGACAGCTGTGGGCTCGCCGCCCCCTGAGGCACCGGCTGCCGCCTCATGAGAGAGATAACCACGTGCACGGAGGTTGGCGAGGACCTCCTCGTTCCCGGTGCTGGCCAGCCATCCGAGCAGGTCCGCATAGGCCGCGGGGTTCCTTGACAATGGCTCCCACAGGTCAGGCCGGCTCTGCGCGATCGCAGCCTGCAGCGCCTGGTCAGTTGTCTGGGCAGCCAGGTTCGCATCGGCCTGATGTGCCGCCATCATGAGCTGAACAGAGTCCATACAGAGTCCTTCCCCGGCGAAGCGTGGACGCGATGGTCCAACGAAGGGCCTTTCAAGCAGTCAGCGGCAAGCGTAGCGCCAAATCTACCTGGAAGAAAACTAGGGCACTTCAGGGGACCCCGACTTAGTCATCAACCGACAGCTGACAGCATCAGCGCGAGCGACCATAGCCACCTCTGCCACCTCTGCTCTCAGACTGAGTGGGACGGGGATTCGCCTTCCGACGATTCACCCCCGATGTGCGAGACACATCTTCCTCCTGAGGTTTAGCCTTCCTAGAGGAGCCTCTCGACTGAGAGTTTCGAGTTGGCCTCACACCAAGACGGCGCAAGGCGCCGGTAATATCCTCAGAAGTAAGTGCTCCCCCTTCGCCGGTGGGTTCAACAGTGATACTTCCCTCCACGCCAGGGACTCGCACCGTTACGGTCGGGTTTGACTGCTCAGGCCCACTTACCGCACCTTTGAGAACCTGGTTGACCCGTTCAAGTCCGGAACTTCCGGGGGGTGTTACCCCTAGGTCTGGAGGAGTAGTTTCAGGCGCCACTCGCATCTCCGGAGCTCCCTTGGAGAGAAGTTCGGAGTGTCCCGAGCGATCAATGTGCTCGACGATTGTCGGGCTCAGCGGACTCCGATGAGCAACGAACAGATTGACTTCCTCAAGCCCCTGACTCTGACAAGCAAGTTGATGAGTTGAATCCGCATTCTTCACGCATTGTGAGATCTCGCCACCGTCCGGTCCTATTTCGAAGCAGGACAGCACCGCGCCCGGCGGAGTGTACCGGGCACCAGCATTACCCTGAGAACGAGGAACCTCCCATCGCATTCTGGCACCCTCGAGGCATAGCTCAGACGGGGTATCCACAGCCACAATGGAGACCTGCCGGTATCCAGCTCCTTCAAGTTCGCGAACCAGCGTGGGGCCCTGGCCGACTGTGGGGCTCTCCATCCATCTCAGCGTCCCTTCCACCTTGATGTCGACCTGCGTCTCGATCAAGTCTCTACGAACCTCATCCGCAAGTGCGGTGGACAGCGGATGAACCAGAGTGGATAGCTCACCCCTCTGCAACTGCCTTCCATCCTCCAGCGCATCCGGGGCAGCGACAGAGATAAGGTGATCCCAGTGTTCTTTCGCTCCGGCCAGCAATGCAGGATCCACGTCGATTCCTTCAACCGGGAACCCCAGAAGGAGCTGTTTGATGTCATCGGCGTCCACAGTGATGAAGTTGGATTCGTCGACCCCCAGCTCAACACTTCGCTCAGGTCCTAGCGCCTCATGAACGGACTCTACTCCACGGCTTTTTCCCGCACCCGGGGGGCCCGCCATAACGATAGCCCTGCCACCACGCACCCCTTCAGTCTGCGCACGTCGCATGTAGGCATCACTAATCGATTTCCCGAGGTAGCTCCACAGAGAGCCTTCTTCTTGAACTCGCGCCAGCGTGTGGTCGCGGGCGAGCTGCTGAACAAGGCTCTCGACCGACTCCCCGACCCTCGTCATCAGCGCTGAGTCCGAGGATGTACCCGGCAACGATGCATTCAGACGATCCTCAGAAGACATCGGCTCTCCTCGGCATCGCATCGGTGATCGATTTTAGTTCACCGAACTCCTCACGGGAGATATAGGAATGATTTCGCAGCCATATCACATCATCCCAGTCACCATAGTCGATGGCATCAACGACCAGACGACTGAACGTATAAGGCCACGAGCGTAAACGCTCCATCATCTCTTGGTCACTGATTTGCCCTGCCGCGCGACGCCACCCCAGTTCCTTCGGGGTGACCGGACAGGCAGTTCCCTCCGTCTTCATGCGCTCACGAACAGCCTTCACGCCCCCAACGTGGACACCCTGATGCGCAGCAATACGCTCATCATCCCAGCCATCACGAATTAGACTCTCGGTTGCACGCCGACTCTCAATTCTGGACAGATGCACAAGTGCATCTTCTCTCAACTTTTCTGGAGTTGGCTCCGGCGGGGGAGTCCACCCTGCAGGAGGTCCCGGAACAGGGACCTCAACATGATTTATTTTCCTACCCTCATTCCTCATGGATTTTCACTCCCTCTGGGACGATAGATTTATTGCACCCCTAGGCTATCCCCTTCACCTACACGATCACCATGGCAGTACTACCCATTCTCCGTACTGAGAATGTCGAGGGATCGACGTTACCCTCAGCTCCGGGGGCGGGGTTATCGGCGTGGGTGGTGG